>WLHW01000002.1 GCA_009702525.1 Actinomycetota bacterium | reverse complement strand
TTTCTTGTACACCACAAACTTTGCCGAAACCTTCCAAGCCTACAGTTCCCGAGGCATTGAATTTATCGAATCCCCTCGCCAAGAGACATATGGCCAAGTTGTTGTATTCCTAGACAAATACGGAAATAAGTGGGATTTAGTTGAGAAGAAATAGGATGCAGCAGAGGCAGATATTCCGCACTGGATTAAGGATGATTCCCTTCTGACAACGGTGTCCCAATAATTGCAGTAGGTCCACTAACCGTATAGCCAACCCCTAGTGCTTTAGTTGAAGAATCTGCTCCCCCGCTTAAACCAAATGGACTCATTGCGCCTTTTATTGCTTCTTTGTTTTCAGTGCGCAGGAGTTCAAGCTCAGAAGTTGAAAGTAAAGGCTTCTTTCGTTTTCGCCAAAAGTTTAGGGTGATTTTCATGGAATTAAGGTTGCACATTCACTTTCATAGTTAAAAGTATGGCATATACCTGTATGAGATACTAGGTTAATGAAATCAAAGATCTTTGAATGGCTTGGCGTTGTAACGGCGATTGTTTATTCACTTCTTGTTGCAGCCAATATCGGCGCGGAGTTCATTGGTTTTTCTCTTTTACTTGCATCATCTGCCCTCATTGGTATTTGGGCCTTCTTGGGTAAACATAAGGGAATTCTCTTCCTGCAGTTCTTTTATGCTGCTGCAGGAATCATTGGCATGATTCGCTGGTTCTAAATGATAGTTGCCTATTTTTGGAAGATTAAGCCGAGCGTAATTCCATTTGCACTTGTTTCGATGGCATTGGATCGATTCGTATTACGTTCTTCTTCCAACGTGGGCTTCTTTAAATCACTCGGTACAGGCAAAGGTGAAACCTTTACTCCATCCGATGCCAACGTACTTCGGTGGGGTTTAATTGCACAAGTACATGATGTTGAAGTTTTTGATAAATCATTTGTAATCAGACAGTGGCGCAAAAATAGCGTGAGTGAATTTCGCGCAGTGATCGAACCGATTGCATCCCATGGCACATGGGCTAGTAAAGAACCATTTACACCTTCGGCGCAGAACTGGGATGGACAAGTCGTTGCCATTACACGTGCACGAATTGCTTGGCTACAAAACTTTAGATTTTGGCGAGCGGTGCCACCAGTGACTGCTTCTCTCAAAGCTGCGCCAGGCTTAGTTGCAGCCATTGGCATCGGTGAAGCTCCCATTGGCTTACAGGGCACATTCTCAATATGGGAATCCCCCGCAGCGCTACGAGATTTTGCATACCGCGGTGATGCTCATACGAAGGCGATTGCAGCCACAGCTACGTACAAATGGTATTCAGAAGAGCTATTTGCACGATTTGCACTGCGAGATGTGCGTGGCTCAATTAATGACTAAGCCCTGAGATAGGGCAGACTTATATCTATGTCGATCCGCAATTACTCACCACGCCGGAATCGCCGCGGACGTATGTCGCCTCGAATGAATGCATTGCTAGCAACGGTGTTAGCAATCGCCATATCTCTTCAAATTGCATACCCGCTTATCGATGGTGAGGCTTTACGTCTACTAACAATTGCCGTTGTGTATTGGGGCGCGGGGGCCATGCTTCTGCACGCCATCATGGCATATGGATCACGATATGCCTTTACTTATTTAGGTTTTACATTTTTTTACGCACTTTTAATTGAAAATATAGGAGTAGCAACATCTTGGCCATTTGGTGAGTATTCATACTCACCTGACCTTGGCTTGCAGATATTTTCAGTTCCACTAGTTGTACCTTTCGCCTGGATCATGATTGCGCATCCCGTTCTTGTAATTGCAAGACGTATTGCCGGTAACTGGGTTTTTCTATACGGTGGAGTTGCAATGGCGGCGTGGGATCTTTTCCTAGATCCACTAATGGTTACATCTGGTCGTTGGACCTGGAAAGTAACTGGTGCTCACGTTCCCTTCCAACCAGAGATTCCACTCTCCAATACATTTGGCTGGCTGCTAACTGGAATGGGATTAATCGCCTTATTGCACCTCATGCTCCCCCGTGATCGACGTAAAATAAGTCCCTCATTTTCTGCGGTTGATATTTTTGTGGCATGGACACTTTTTTCTGGTGTCGTTGGAAACCTTTTCTTTTTTCACCGGCCAGGAATTGCGCTCTTTGCTGGCGCGATTTTTAGCGCGGTGGCCATGCCTTATTTCTTCGCCAGATGGCTGGGACGGCCATAAATTTTTATGTATCTACTAATAGCTCTGCCAGTTTTACTTATAACCCTGATTTCAGTCATTAACTTCATCACGATTATTGAGCCTAAAGACCCTGCATTTATTGAGGAGTTTGTTAGCGTCATAGTTCCGGTTCGAAATGAAGCATCAAATATTCATGACTTAGTAGCGTGCCTCAAGGCACAGAATCACTTGCAAAGAGCTGAGTTCATTTTCTTAGATGACAATTCAGAGGATGAAACGTTGAACTTGCTTCAGCAAGAATTAGTTGGTTTAGAGAATTTCAGCGTAATCAAAGGTGCACCACTGCCACTCGGCTGGATAGGTAAGACGTGGGCATTACATCAACTTCTAGAAGCATCCAGTGGTGAAATAATTGTCTCTATCGATGCCGATGTTCGGTTAACACTAGATGCAATCAGTCGTTCAGTGACTTCTTTAAAGAACTTAGGCCTAGATTTTGTCTCCCCCTACCCCCGTCAGCTAACTCAATCCCTTGCCGAACGATTAATTCAGCCGCTATTGCAATGGTCGTGGATGGCAACCCTTCCATTATCACTTGCCAAGAAATCCTCACGTCCTTCGATGGCCGTTGCCAATGGTCAATTTTTCGTGGTTCGCAAAAATGCATTATTACTGGCCGGTGGATATGAATCCGTTAAGTCTGATGTTCTAGACGATATGTTTTTAGCGCGCAATTTAATTAAATCTGGCTCCCATGGTGGCGTCATTAATGGAGCTTCAATTGCAACATGTCGCATGTATTCATCGTGGAGCCAAATCGAAAGCGGTTATGGAAAATCACTTAACCGGGCCTTTGGTTCTGGGCTTGGTTCACTAACTACAATTCTCTTTCTCTTCATCACAGGTGTCGCTCCTCTTGTTGTTGCGCTAACCGGATCTTTATGGGGATGGATCGCCTACCTCTTCGTTGTTGCAACTCGAGTTCTGAGTGCACTCAGAAGCAAAGGGCGCTTATTCGATTCGCTTGCACATCCAATTTCATCTATCGTGCTTATTTACCTCATTGTGTATTCATGGGTAATGCGCGGGACTATTGAATGGAAGGGCCGCACTGTATGAAGATCGTTGTAATCGGTGCCGGTATGGGCGGCATGACTGCGGCCGGCCGTTTGGCTCGAACCGGGCATGACGTAAGCCTGTACGAGGCAAGTGATACCTATGGTGGAAAACTTCGAACTGAATGGATTGGCAAATCAGCATTTGATACTGGTCCTTCATTACTGACATTGCCTGCCGTCTATAAGGATTTCTTTATCCGCACTGGAAAACCTTTAGGAATGTTGTGTGAGATCACTCCAGTCGACCCATCTTTTGATTATCGATTCAGCGATGGCACCAGCGTTAAGTTTGCAAATCTTTCCCGGTTTCATACTCTAAATGCGATTCGACTTTCTTATGGTGATGAAGTCGCTAGGCAGTGGGATGCTCTGATGCGTAGAGCAGAAAAAATGTGGGACGTTTCGCGGGAGCCTTTTGTTGAATCAGAGCTTGGCTCACCGCTCTCACTTCTGAAACGAACAAGTATTCTTAAAGATATTTTTACCATTGCGCCATGGAATTCGCTGCGAAAATTAGCTGATGAGTTTTTGCCAGATCAACACCTTCGCTTCATTCTCGACCGATATGCCACGTACAGCGGCTCTGATCCACGCAAAGCCCCAGCGGTACTTGCAACTATCGCCTTTGTTGAAGAGAGTTTCGGAGCTTGGCACATCAAAGGTGGACTTGGAACACTTGCAACTTTAGTTCATCAACGTTGTGTCGATGTTGGGGTTAATTTTCACTTTAACTCGAACATTGTAGAGATAACAACTCACAAAGGGCGCGCCACAGGCATTCGTCTTGCTGATGGCAGCAGTATCGATGCCGATGTCATCGTCACTAACGTCGATGCAGCGATTACTTACAACCAGCTAATTCAAGGTAACAAAGGGAAATTAAAGAAAGTACGCAAAAACTTAAGTAAGGCAGATCCATCTATAGCCGGCTTTACAGTTTTACTGGGCCTTAGAAAAGATGGATCAGCACCACTTGCTCATCACACCGTACTTTTCCCAGAGAATTACGACGCTGAGTTCGATGCCATTTTTTCTAGCAAGACACCCGTTGAGAAGCCAACCATCTATATCTGCGCACCAATCGATGCTGCGATGACTAAGGATGAGACCCTAGAGAGCTGGTCTATTTTAGTTAATGCCCCGCATCATGGTGTAAATGGCTTTGATTGGAGCAACGAAAATTTCAATCGCACATATGCCAACACAATAATCGATCAGATAGAAGAGCGCGGTATTTCAGTGCGTGCCCGTCTTGAGTCATTTACATTTAGAACGCCCGCTGATCTTGAAGCATCAGTTGGCGCTCCAGGGGGCTCGATTTATGGAACTTCTAGCAATGGAGTTCGTGCAGCTTTTATGCGTGCTAAAAACCGTTCGCCAATTAAAAATCTTTACTGTGTTGGAGGCTCAGCTCATCCTGGCGGTGGATTACCGCTCGTTGGACTCAGCGGAGAAATCGTTGCTCATGCAATTGGTGGCGCGCGTAGCGAACGACCATCAAGAAACTAAGAATCTGAATAACTAGAAAAATACTTGCAGCCAAGACAACTCCAGGTAAATCCAGAAGTGCAAGTATAAGAATAATAAAAATGAAACTAGCTCGCATTGGTCGCTCAGCTGGTGTTACGATTCCAATATCTGAAACACCCAGTGAAACAAGTTTTGCGCGCGCATACTCTTGAAAAGCTGAGATGCTCCACAGAGAAATAGAAAGCCAAGCTGGTACCCCTACTGTATAAAGTGCATACAGCCAAAAAGCTTCACTGATGCGATCAACTACTGAATCTAAGGTTGCACCCCAGGCGCTGTCTCGCTTTTGGAATATTGCAACACTGCCATCAATCCCGTCACAAAAAAGTGAAAAAACTAAGAACAGAACGGCCCACCACGTTGAGGCCGTCAATGCCGTCATGGCAGCACTAAGTAGACCAAGAAGAGTTAATACATTAGGAGAAATTCTAAGCAACGTTGCAACTAATCCAAAGCGGTAGGAAATTTTCAACCAGCCCGCAACGACGCCAGTAATCGCTGCATCACCATGAAGTGAGCTCCACTTTGTATAAAACTCTTCTTTAGTTAGCACTGTTGAGGTTTCCGTAAATCTCTAGGGTGGCAGTTGCATTATTCATAGTATAGAAGTCATAGGTTGGTCGGCCAAAGCCTAGGGTGCACAAGATATGGGTTTTATTCATGCCGAGCGGGCTTTATTTGGAAGCAAAACTCCAATTAATACGAAGTGCGGACTGGCACTGAGTGAGGGTACCGTTGCGGTGTGAGTTCAGTAGCCAAGAGCGAGTTGCAAGAGATTCGCGACGCCGTTGATATAGAGCTATCTGGATTCTTAAAACAACAGAGTGATTTTCTCGACTCAATATCCAGTGATTTGAAGCCGGTATCGCAAGCATTGTCATCATTTGTTCTAGATAGCGGAAAACGTCTGCGGCCTCTATTCGCATACAGCGGGTTCATCAGTGCCGGTGATGAGATGTCTACGTCAGTAATCAAAGCTGTAGCAAGCCTAGAACTCTTACAGGCATGTGCACTCATTCATGATGATCTCATGGATGGCTCTGATACTCGTCGTGGAAAGCCATCGATACATCGCCACTTTGAATCTATTCACGTGCAAGACGAGTTAGAAGGTTTTGCTCCAGCCTATGGTTTAGCAGCAGCAGTTTTGTTAGGAGATCTTGCACTGGTGTGGTCGAATCAGATGTTAAATGAGGCTGGCATTTCACAACGACAAGTACGTGATGTTCTTCCTATTCATGATGAGATGCGTGTTGAATTAATGGCCGGACAATTTCTAGATATTCATGAACAGACACAAAAGAGCACGAGCTTAGATCGCTCTATTAAGATTGCCCGATATAAATCTGGCAAGTACACAATTGAGCGCCCTTTGCATATTGGCGCTGCCCTGTCCAATAAGAATTCATCACAACTGATGTCTACGCTGTCTGGCTATGGTTTGCCGCTCGGCGAAGCTTTTCAATACAGAGATGACTTGCTCGGTGTATTTGGGGATTCGAGTGTGACTGGAAAACCTACAGGAGATGATTTACGCGAAGGTAAGCGGACGGTTTTAATTGCTCTTACCGATGCGCGCTCAACAGATGCGATGCGCGAGACAAGTCGTAAATACTTTGGTGCGCCAGATCTAGATGATAAAGGTGTCAGTATTTTGCAAGAAATGATTGTAACGTCAGGGGCTAAAGATGCCCTGGAAATAATGATCGATAATTTAACGAATGAGTCCTTGAATGCCATTGAAGCTCCTGAAATCAATGACAAGGGGCGTTCTTTACTAACCGAGTTGGCAAAAATTGCCACCAAAAGGAATACATAAATGGTCGCTCGTGTAAAAGGTCCTACTGATCACGTTGTAATTGTCGGAGCTGGCCTGGCGGGCCTTAGCGCCGCTCTGCGATTAGCAGGTGCAGGACGAAAAGTTACAGTCATAGAGCGTGAATCAGTTCCTGGTGGACGCAATGGATTACTCAATCATCAAGGTTACGCCTTTGATACAGGTCCTTCAGTTTTAACAATGCCTTCACTAATTCAAGACGCATTTAGTTGTGTTGGTGAAGATATGAATGACTGGCTAGAACTTATGCCGGTATCCCCTTTATATCGCGCTTACTATCACGATGGATCTCAGATTGACGTGCATGCAGATACAAATGAAATGGAAGCTGAAATTGCCGCCAAAGTGAGTTCAGCTGAAGCTGCTGGCTATCGCAAATATGTAGATTTTGTTACCAAGCTCTATAAGTACGAGATGAATGATTTTATTGATAGAAATATCGATAGCCCGCTTAATTTGTTGACGCCTAACCTTGCACGCTTAATTGCTATTGGTGGGTTCCGCCGCTTATCGCCCAAAGTTAATCAATTTATGAAGGATCCTCGACTACAAAAGGTGTATTCGTTTCAAGCCATGTACGCCGGAGTTAGTCCGCAACAAGCTCTTGCAATTTATGCGGTCATTGCATACATGGATTCAGTCAATGGTGTTTTTTTTCCTAAGGGTGGAATGCATGCGGTGCCGCGTGCCTTAGCTGCAGCAGCCCACAAGCATGGTGTTGAGTTTAAGTACAGCACCACAGTTTCTAAGATTGAAGTAACTAATGGACGGGCTAAAGCTGTTCTAACTGAGGATGGTCAGCGAATTGAATGTGACGCCGTCATTCTCAATCCAGATTTACCAGTCGCTTGGCGTGATTTATTGGGTAAGACTCCCCTGTCTGTTAAACGTTTAAATTACTCACCATCCTGCGTAACTCTGCTTGTTGGATCATCAAAGAAGTTTGATTTTGCCGCCCATCACAATATTCACTTTGGTAAGTCCTGGGATGGGGTTTTCGACGAGCTTATTAAACAAAAGAAGCTCATGAGTGATCCAAGTGTGTTAGTTACTGTCCCTAGCCACGATGATCCAACTCTGGCTCCACCTGGAAAACATTCGTATTACATTCTCTTTCCAACACCTAACTTGGATGCAGATATTGATTGGACCACACAAGCACGGCCATACCGTGATCACATGATCGAAACTCTAGAAAAACGCGGTTACACGGGTTTTGGCGATGCAATCGAAACGGAAGTAATGACCACGCCACTTGATTGGCAAGCCCAAGGCATGGAGCGCGGCGCACCTTTTGCAAGTGCGCATACTTTTTTCCAGACTGGACCATTTCGTCCACGCAACATGGCAGCTGGAATTGAAAATGTTGTCTTCACCGGTTCTGGAACTCAACCAGGAGTTGGCGTTCCCATGGTTTTGATTTCGGGTCGCTTAGCTGCCGAACGCATCGTTGGTCCAGTTAAGTAAATGGACCAACTCAAGGCATCGTACGAGGAGTGCAAAAGATTAAACTCATTGCACGGTAAAACTTATTACTTAGCTACGCTGCTTTTACCTGAGGCAAAACGGAAATATGTCCATGCGCTTTATGGTTTTGCTCGATATGCCGATGAAATCGTCGATGATCTTGAATCGCCATTGAGTGCAGAAGAAAAAGCCACTGCCTTAAATACTTGGGGCTCTAAAATATTGAGCGATCTGAAGACCGGAACAAGTGATGATGTTGTAGGTCGCGCCCTTATCGATACAGTCAAGACTTTTGAAATCCCACACGCACATTTTGAAGCGTTTCTGCACTCTATGACCATGGATCTAACCATCCAGGAATACCAAACTTATGAGGATTTATTGGAATACGTCTATGGCTCGGCCGCAGTTATTGGTTTAGAAATGGTGCCCGTGCTTGGCGTTCTCGACGATGGAGCTTATGAAGCGGCAAAGAAACTGGGAATAGCTTTTCAATTAGCTAATTTCATTCGAGATGTGGACGAAGATCTAGATCGAGGTCGTATTTATCTACCAATATCAGAGCTTGCAGAGCACGGTGTTACGAGAGAAATGTTGGAAGCGCGCGAGTTAACACCCCAGATCGTGAGCGCTTTGAAGTTTCAAATTGCACGAGTTCGACAGTTACAACGTGAAGCCACGCCAGGAATAGCACTACTGTCAGCCTCAAGTCGCCCATGCATTGAAGCTGCAAGTGAGCTTTACTGCGGCATCGTCGATGAAGTTGAAAAAATCGGTTACGACATTTTTAATCACAGAGCAAAGACTTCAACATCTCGTAGGTTAAAAGTATTTATTAAGGCCTACGTGAAACGTCTTGCCGTATCCAATTAGACATAACTCCAAGAACTAAGGCAAAACCAAACAACAGATCTTCTACTGGCGCTGCTGCGATACGAAATCCTATAATCGCATCTGGGCTATACATCACGATATTGCGAGACGTCAGCCACCAGTTAGTAAGCAGTTGAAAGCCAATAATGATTGCGTAAGAAGTCCAGAATACTTTTCGCTTCAGTAACTGCGTATTAAATAAATACATATCGAAGCTAACGGCGATTGCCACAGCCACTATGGCTAATTGTGTATAGCTCATAATGGCCAGTACTTCTTGGTTTTACGAACTGCTTCGATAGTCATGAGAGCTGCAATCGGAACCACGATAAAGAATAGATACTCCTCTAGTGGAATGCACCACGGTCCATAGATTCCAAGAATCTGATCCTTGTCGAAAAACCAGTGGCCATGTGCGATTGCATATTTATCCCAAGCGATAAAGAGAAATGCAACGGGGGCAATAGTGAGAAGCATTCGCTTGACCTGCTTAAGTACACCTACTTTTAGGAAAACTTCCAGCCAAAATGAACCGACAACTGTGAAGACAATCATCGCGACATAGCCATACTTGTGCACGAGATAACGCTACTCTAGGAACTACGGGAGCCGCTTAAGGCTGAGAGGGTTTGAGATTCAAACCGACCGATTGACCCGTCCGATAATGCGGACGCGGAAGGGTATTTATGTCATCGATTGCTTTTACTGCATGGGGATATGAAGTCTCCTATCTTGAGTTGATTTCAGCCATCACATCCTTCACAGGTGTCTGGTTAGGCACCACTGGGAAACGAATTACTTGGCCATGGTGGGCTTTGAGTAGCGCCTTGTACATGGTCTTCTTTTATCAAGTAGAGCTTTTTGCGAGTGCAGCTCTGCAAATAGTTTTTATCCTTGCCGCAGTCTGGGGTTGGCGTGATTGGGCGCCTACTGGCGCAGTACCTGGTGCCCTCTCACAACGGATACGCATCTATTGGGCACTTGGAACAATCGTCTCTGTCATTGCTCTGACTCCATTGCTATCTCATATTGGAGCGGCGGCTACCTGGTCAGATGCATTTTTATTGATTGGAAGCTTGGTCGCTCAAATATTAATGGTGTATGAGAAAGTTGAATCCTGGATTCTCTGGCTTATTGTTGACGCTGCTGGAACAGTGCAATATGCATTACTTGGATATTGGTTTACAGCAGTTTTATATGCGGCTTTTACTGCAATCGCAGTACTAGGGTGGAAACGTTGGCATGATACTTATAGCCATTGATGGTCCAGCTGGAGCCGGTAAAACAACGCTGGCTGAGAAATTGCTGCATGAATATAGTGTGAGTCAAACTGTAACCGTGATTCACATGGATGATCTCTACAACGGTTGGACACATGCACTCAATGAGGAACTAACATCAAGACTTAATGACATTCTGCATAGAAATAGCCTCGGCGTGCCATTCGACATCGAGATTTTTAACTGGAGCTCCATGAAATTTGATGGAGTTCAAAGAATCCAACCAACTGAGGTATTGATTATCGAAGGGGTAGGGGCAGCACAAAAAATAGTGCGTGATGCTGGTGCAACAACTTTTTGGCTAGATATCGAGCCTTCAATTGGACTCCAACGAGTCTTAGCCCGCGATGGTCATGAGATTGAAGTATTCATGCACCAATGGCAACTCGACCAAGAAATCCATTTTTTGCGAGATAAGACACGCGAAAACGCACAATACATTCAAAGTTCGTGAGGTTATAAGCCCTAAAATCTCTCACATGTCTGATCTAACGGGAGAAATAATTGATAATCGCTATCAATTGATTCGTCAGATCGCTAACGGTGGAATGGCCTCGATTTATGAGGCCATAGACACACGACTGGACCGTAAAGTCGCTGTAAAGATCATGCACCCACATTTAGCACAAGATGATGCTTTCGTTAGTCGCTTTATTCGTGAAGCTAAAGCCGCTGCTGCCCTATCGCACCCAAATATTGTTGCCGTCATGGATCAAGGGTGGAATCAAAATGGTGTTCCCGCAGTTTTTCTTGTCATGGAATTAATCGAAGGCCATACGCTGCGTGAGTACCTCAATGAACGAGGTCGCTTTGAAATGAAAGATGCAATCAATTACTTGACGCCAATTTTAAGTGCACTTGCCGCAGCACATGCTCTAGGAATTGTTCATCGAGATATTAAGCCCGAGAATATTCTGGTCTCAAAAGAGGGGCGCATTAAAATCGCCGATTTTGGTCTAGCTCGGGGCGAGCTTATTGGCTCAACAATGACCGCTGAATCCAGTGTCATTTTGGGGTCGGTCTCATATTTATCACCAGAACAAGTTCAACGAGGCATTGCCGATGCCCGAAGTGATGTCTATGCGGTGGGAATAGTTGCATTTGAAATGCTGACAGGTGAGAAACCATTTATTGGAGACTCTCCCATTCAAATTGCATATATGCATGTCAATCAAGAGATTCCGTCACTGCGATCTAAGCGTAAAGAGATTCCTGAAGCTTTAGATGCATTAATTGGTCGAGCCACTGACCGAGATCCAGATAAGCGCCCACACAATGCTGGGGAATTTCTGGCCGCTCTTGAAACAATCTCTATCGATCTCGATCCCAAGAAAAATCAACTTCGACTCGAATTGGATTTACCTGTGGAACTGATTCGTGAAAAACCACGAGGTAAAGTGAAAAAAATCGTAGAAGAAGTGATTGAAAAAACTACTGAAGTTATCGAAGATACTAAATCTCTCAAGCGTTCTGAAGAAAAAAAGCATAAATCTAGTCAGCGAGTGCGCCGTAATCGAAAAGTGGCAATAGTTCTAGCTATTGCCCTAGGAATAGGTGCTTGGTACACCCTGATTGGACCCGGCTCTCGAATCGTAGTGCCGTCAACTGTTGGTGGAAGTTATGAGGAAGCAGTTGCAGTATTTAATCCTCTTGGAATTACTACCGTAAAAGTTGAAAAACGCTTTGACGAGAACATCCCGAAAGGGACCATTATCGAATCTATTCCCCCTGGAGGCGGCCGAATTGATAATGGTGGAAGCGTTACTTTGATTATTTCCAAGGGGGCTGAGCGCTACCTTATTCCAACACTAAAAGGCTTAACCCCTGATGCGGCAAAAACCGCAATTACAAAACTGCCATTAACTGTAGGAAGTGTTACCGAGGCATTTAATAGTGAAGTGCCGCAAGGATTTGTGATCTCATCATCACCCGATGCAGGGTTGCAGGTAAAACGCGATTCAGTAGTTGATCTAGTTGTAAGTAAAGGTATAGAGACAGTTCCTGTTGCTTCATATGTAGGTAAGAGTGGTGAGCAAGCTCTCAACGAACTTACGAGTGCAGGATTTAATGTCGAAAGTACGTATGACTTTGACGAGAAGATTCTTGCTGGAGCCGTTATTTCTCAAACCCCTAAGGGCGATGCCTCAATTCCTAAGGGCGCAAAGATTAATCTGGTTGTCTCTAAGGGTTCTCAATATGTATTTATACCAAATGTCTTTTCTATCGATGAGGCCAAAGCGATAAAGGCCTTGAAAGATTTAGAGCTCAAAGTTATCGTGAAGAAATTGGGATCAAAAAAGCTTAAAAAGGTAACGAATATTTCGCCAAAGGTTGGTAGCAAAGTTAAACGTGGCAGTACGGTCACAATTACCGTAGGGTAGGCCAATGCCAAAAGCCAAGCCGCGTATCGGCGCACATACTCCTACCACCGGTGGCATGGCTAAGCGATCTATCGAGTACGCCGTAACAACTGGCGCAGAAGTTATTCAAGTCTTCGCATCTAGTCCACGCATGTGGGCCATGCCCGCTGCCAAACCAGATTTAGATGAGGCCTTTAAAGTTAAGGCCGCAGAGTTAGATATTGAAACATATGTTCACGCCCCTTTCTTAATTAACTTAGGTTCACCGACTGAGGCCACCTACCTAAACTCTCTAGCGTCGACTTCTTACTCATTAGGACGCGCCAAAGACATCGCTGCACTCGGCGTAGTTATTCATACAGGCTCAGCTGTAGATGTAAATTTTGTTGATCAGGCGTGGAAACAGATTCATGAGGGCATGATGCCCATTCTGAACGGCCTTGATGATGATGCTCCTTTCTTGCTTTTAGAACCCACAGCCGGTCAAGGACAATCACTTGTAAAGAAACTCGATGACTTAGAGAACTACTTGAAAGCTCTTGAATATCATCCAAAGGTAGGAATCTGCCTAGATACCTGTCACGTCTTTGCTGCCGGGCACGATATCGCCGTTAAAGGTGGAATGACTCAGACCATAGATTTACTCATTCAAATTGCTGGAGTCCAACGTTTCAAACTTATTCATGCCAATGATTCAATGGATGTATGTGGTGCGCTTAAAGATCGCCATCAAAATATTGGAGATGGTCATATCGGAGTAGATGCCTTTGCTGAGTTACTTGCTCATCCAGCCGTTGCACATGTGCCACTAGTTTTGGAGACTCCAGGTATGGAGGAAAAACATACTGGTGAAGTCGCGCTTTTGAAAAAACTCCGCGATAAGAAATGAGCACAGCAAAGCATCAGTGGAAGTTGCAGATGGCCCCTTGGGCTTTGCTAACAGTCTCAATGGCATGGGGCCTAGCTTTTGTGGTCATGAAAGATGCTATTGAGAGACAAAGTGTCAACAATTTTCTTTTCACACGATTTTTACTAGCAATAGTAGTAATGGTTCTGATTCGTCCAGGAGTTATTAAATTATTCACTAAAGACCTAGTTCTTAGAGGTTTAGCCGGCGGAGTATTTCTGGGTTTTGGGTATATTTTTCAAACTTTAGGCTTAGCCCGTACTGGAGCTGCTATCACTGGATTTGTTACGGGGCTATATATTGTTTTGACACCACTTTTTGCATCAATAATTTTGCGCCAACGGGTAAGTAAATTTACGTGGACATGTGTTGCTATTGCAACAATCGGCCTTGGTTTGCTTTCTATCCACGGTTTTACTATTGGTCTTGGTGAGCTATTAACTTTTATCAGCGCTATTTTCTACGCCCTTCATATTATTGCGCTTAGTAAATGGAGTTCGGGCCGCGATGCATATGCCATGACTGTCATTCAGTTATCAATGTGCGCACTTCTTTCTGGTTTAGCTTCGATTCCTAGTGGCTACTCCCCTCCACCGGATTATGGTGTCTGGGCGGTTGTTATCTTCACTGCAGTCTTTGCTACAGCAATTGCATTTATAGTTCAGACCTGGTCGCAAGCACATATGAGTGCCACTAAGGTTGCAGTAATTTTGACTATGGAAGTTGTATTTGCCGCAATCTTTGCAATCATTTTTGGCGGAGAAAGCCTGACATTACAGAGCTCCATTGGCGGGGTAATGGTCGTTACTGCAATGTATTTGATTGTCATGAAAGAAGAGAAGTAGTCTTAGACCATGGCAATTGACTTACGATCCGATACCGTCACCAAACCATCTCTTGCAATGCGTGAAGTTATTGCAAGCGCACCCGTTGGTGATGATGTGTATGGCGACGATCCAACGGTTAACTCCCTAGAAGAGCGTGTAGCTGCACTTTTTGGCAAAGAGGCTGGTGTATTTACGCCTACTGGTTCGCTAGCAAATCAGCTTGCCATTCGCATGTTAGTTGCACCCGGAGAAGAGTTAATCGCCGAAACCAATTCTCATATTGTTCGTGCTGAACTTGGTGCAGCTGCCGTATTTAGCGGCATAACAACTCGCACATGGCCCGCACCCTTTGGATTATTAAAGGCGGCAGATCCCCTTGAGATTGCCCGACCAGATTCAGGCCCATACTTAGTCTCCACAACGGCAATTGCCATTGAAAATACCCATAATTTTGGTGGCGGAACCGTACAACCACTAACTGAGATTGCCGCCCTTCGTAAAGGTGCTGATGCTTTAGGTCTAGCTCTGCACTTAGATGGGGCACGAATTTGGAATGCACACATTGCAAGCGGAACCTCATTTTCCGACTACGGACAATACTTTGACACCATTAGCGTCTGTCTTTCTAAAGGTCTTGGCGCTCCAGTTGGTTCAATCATGCTCTCAACCAAAGAACGTGTTTCAAAGGCGCGTGTTTGGCGCAAGCGTTACGGTGCAGGAATGCGTCAAGTCGGAATCTTGGCAGCGGCAGCTCACTACGCCCTTGATAATAATATTGAGCGACTTGCTGATGATCATCGCCGAGCCAAAGATTTAGCGGTTGCAATCGAAGCTATCGATAGTTCACTTATCGATCCATCAACTGTTGTGACAAATATTGTGGGACTAGATTTAGCGTCAATGCCATTTACCGCTGCTGAGCTTTCGCAACGTTGCCGCGATGCTGGTTTATGGATTAGTGCGCTCGGACCAAAGTATGCGCGTCTTGTTACACATATGGATTTTGATGATGCTCAATGCGCCCAAGCTATTGAAATCTTAAAGAAAGCCCTCGTGGCTTAAAAGCCATTCCTTCTTATCAACCCCGTAGGCATAGTTACCGAGGGCTCCCCCAGTTTTTACAATTCGATGACACGGCACAACTAACATAATTGCATTACTTGCACATGCACTTCCAGCGGCGCGAACTGCTGCATGTGATCCAGCTTTCTCGGCGAGATCAGAGTATGAAATAACTTTACCTGCATTAACTTTTCGCATAGCTTTCCATGCCGCTTGTGAAAATGCTGCTCCAGGTTGTCGAACTTTGATGGCATTAATGGCAGCTAAATCACCATCGAAGTAATCACTAATGAGATCTGAAATAACTGGAATCGCTTTAACGCTCTTTACTTCACCAGATACGTTGAAAGCTGAAAACGTTGAAAGGTTTGCACCTATTAGAATCTGATCATCAGCTAATAAATTGAGGGTGCCAACTGGGGTCTTGAGCGAGGATACGAGTAAAGGCACTCAACTAAATTAGCGGTCGCGCAACATCTCGGCAACTAAAAATGCCAGCTCTAATGACTGTGCATGATTGAGTCGCGGATCGCAGGCGCTTTCATAGCGGGTCGCTAGATCCTCATGAGAAATCTTCTCGCCGCCACCAACACACTCGGTGACATCATCACCAGTGAGTTCAATATGAACTCCACCAGGATGGGTTCCCAGAGCCTTATGGACCTCAAAGAAACCCTTAACTTCATCCATAACATCATCAAAACTACGAGTCTTATATCCACTAGGGGCTTCATATGTGTTGCCATGCATGGGATCACAGACCCACAGGACTTTTGCTCCTGATTTGGTGACACCCTCAACAAGTGCAGGAAGAGCCTCACGAATCTTTCCGGCACCCATGCGAGTAATAAAAGTAAGTCGACCTGGTTCGCGCTCAGGATCTAACTTATCGATTAATGCAAGTGCATCATCAACACTGGATTTAGGTCCAAGCTTTACACCAATTGGATTGCGTACCTTAGATGCAAAATCAATATGCGCTCCATCTAATTGACGAGTGCGCTCCCCGATCCAAATAAAGTGGCCAGAGACATCGTAAGGTGTTCCAGTTCGAGAATCGATACGAGTAAGTGCTTTTTCATATTCTAGAATTAAAGCCTCATGGCTTGAAAAGAAATCAACTGACTTGAATGACTCTGGATCTACTCCTGCAGATTTCATAAAAGCCAATGCCCGGCCAATTTCATTGGCCATTTGTTCATAGCGAACTCCAACTGAAGAGTCACGAATGAATCCCTTGTTCCATTCGTGCACTTGTCGAAGATCGGCAAATCCACCTTGAGTAAATGCACGAACTAAGTTCAACGTTGCCGCCGACGTGTTGTAGACGCGCACTAAGCGATGTGGATCTGGTGTTCTCGAACTCTCGGTAAATTCAAGATCATTGACTGCATCTCCGCGATAGGCCGGAAGAGTTACGTCTCCTCTAGTCTCCATGTCATTCGAGCGAGGCTTGGCAAACTGGCCAGCCATGCGGCCAACTTTTACAACTGGAAGAGATGAGTAGTACTGCAATACAGCAGCCATCTGTAAAATTGTCTTAATGCGATTACGGATTGAATCTGCAGTGGCTGCAGCAAATGTTTCAGCACAGTCCCCACCTTGCAACCAGAAAGCTTTTCCGTCTGCAGCTAGTGCAATTCGTTTTTTCAAATCATCGCACTCACCAGCAAAGACAAGTGGTGGAAAAGATTTCAACTCTGCAACGGCAGCCTTTATAGGAGCACCATCGGCTCCACCTGGCCAGTTGGGCTGTTGTGCGGCAACTAACCCAGGGGTGAAGAGAGAATCAAGGGATGAGTTCATAGGGATAAGAGTAGAGAGTTCGGTAGCAACCGCGAAGTGCGATTAACCAAAGAAAATCTCGGCCTCCTTATAGCGCTCGATTGGTACTAGCTTCAGCTTTTCTGTAGCCGAGGCAAGTGGAACCCGGACGATATCGGTGCCGTGAAGTGCAACCATCTTTCCCCAATCGCCTTCATGGGCTGCAGTAATTGCCTGCAAACCAAAGCGAGTGGCAAGTACGCGATCAAATGCCGTAGGTGAGCCGCCGCGCTGAATGTGACCAAGAACCGATGTCCGCGCCTCTTTGCCAGTTTTCGCTTCAATCTCTCCAGCTAACCAATCACCAATACCAGCTAACTTAACGTGGCCAAAGGCATCGAGTGTTTGATCCTTAACTGCCATGTCACCATCTTGAGGAATCGCACCTTCGGCAATAACAATAATTGGGGCGTAATGAGATTTAAATCGAGACTCAACCCATTCGCAAACTTTATCTACTGAGAATTTTTGTTCTGGAATCAAAATACATGCAGCACCACCAGCGAGGCCGGCGTGAAGTGCAATCCATCCAGCATGTCGGCCCATAACTTCAACGATTAATGCTCGGTGGTGGGATTCAGCTGTGGTGTGTAAGCGATCAATAGCCTCAACTGCAATATTGACGGCTGTATCAAAACCAAATGTGTAGTCAGTGTTGTTGAGGTCGTTATCAATAGTTTTTGGAACACCGATAACTTTAACTCCCAATGAATCAAGTTTTGTAGCAACTCCCAAAGTATCTTCGCCACCGATTGCAATAAGCGCATCGATTCCAGCTTTTGCTAAATTCTCTTTAATCTTTTCAACGCCGCCCTCGATCTTAAATGGGTTGGTACGTGATGACCCAAGAATTGTTCCACCACGCGGCAAAATTCCCCGAGTTGTCTCTAGGGTCAACGGCATGGTCAAGCCTTCAAGCGGGCCTTTCCAGCCATCGCGAAAACCAACAAACTCATGTCCGTACTCTTTTACGCCTTTTCGGACCACTGCACGAATAACAGCATTTAGTCCAGGGCAATCTCCACCACCAGTTAGCACACCAATACGCATTATGAACTCCATTAAGAAAAGTTTTATAAAGTAGGGCTCGAACTATCAAATCGCCCAACCTGTGGTCAACGCTGACAAGAACAGTCTAGCCTTGACTCATGGCTAATCAACAACTCATCGCTGGCGTGGACTCATCTACGCAATCCGTAAAAGTTGTAATACGTGATGCGCATACTGGAGATTTGGTGCGCCAAGCCCGTGCCCCACACCCAGATGGCACCGAAGTCGATCCCCAGTCATGGAAAAGCGCCCTTGACTCCGCTCTTGCACAAGCCGGTGGTCTCGATGATGTTGCTGCAATTTCTATCGGTGGCCAACAACATGGCATGGTCGCCCTCGATAGCAGCGGTGATGTTATTCGTCCTGCACTTTTATGGAATGACACTCGATCGGCCCAAGCTGCACGTGATTTAAATAAGGAGCTCGGCGGAGACTCTGATGTTGCCAGAAAAGTTGGTTCGGTACTGGTTGCATCTTTTACTGCATCGAAGTTGCGCTGGCTTGCAGATAATGAACCCGCTAATGCCGCTCGAGTTTCAGCAGTCGCCCTTCCCCATGATTGGTTATCGTGGCAGTTGCAAGGTGGAAAAGATTTAGAAAAACTCTTTACTGATCGTAGCGATGCATCGGGTACAGGTTATTTTGATCCGACAACATCGCATTATCGCGAAGATATCGTACGACTTGCACTTCGCCATGATCTAGAAATTACATTACCTCGTATTATTTCTCCAGCAGAGTTTGGTGGAAGTACGTTGGCGGGAATTCCTATCGCTGCAGGTGCCGGCGATAACGCAGCGGCCGCACTTGGAGTTCAAGCACAACCAGGTGATGTCATAGTTTCATTAGGAACTAGTGGAACTGCATTTGCAGTCTCTGATACACCTACGCATGATTCAACTGGCGCAGTTGCGGGTTTTGCAGATGCAACAGGTCGCTTCTTACCATTAGTGTGTACGTTAAATGCAGCGAGAATTTTGGATGCGGCTACAAAGATTTTAGGAAAGACACATGATGAAGTTGGTCAATTAGCGTTGCTCTCACCAGCCGGGGCCAACGGCTTAACGTTGTTACCTTATTTTGAGGGTGAAAGAACTCCGAATCGACCTCATGCAACTGGAACCATTGCGGGAATGAATCTAAACAACTCAAATCCTTCTGATTTAGCTCGTACCATGATCGAAGGAATGTTGTGCGGTTTGGCCGATTCCGTTGATGCTTTAGTCGCGTTGGGAGTCACAGTAAATCGAATTCTTCTAATTGGAGGTGCGGCTAAAAATCCTGCGATTCCAACGATTGCTAGTGCAATTTTTGGTCGCACTGTTGTTGTGCCGCCAGCTGGTGAATATGTTGCAGATGGCGCAGCTAAACAGGCAGCATGGGCGCTATTAGGCGAAATGCCAACCTGGCACGGTGGAGCAACACAAGCATTCACCGAAAAGCCAACGCCACATGTCATGGATAAATATCGAACACTTCGTGATAACACAAGCACCTGGTAAAACTTAGGCTGTTACTCGTACACCTTTACCTACAACGATAATTCCGCCAGGGCTAATAGTGAAGCGTTCGCGATCGCGCGCCAAGTCAACTCCAATTTGTGCACCAGGTTCTACGAAAACGTTCTTATCTAAAATCGCATTTCGGATGATGGCTTTATTTCCAATTGTGACAGATGGCATGAGTACTGAGCCTTCAACTAGGGCACCGTTACCTACTGAAACATCGTAAGAAACAACTGAATTGTGCAGAATTCCACCAGAAATAATTGTGCCAGCGCCAACAATTGAATCATGGGCTGCGCCACCTTCGCTAAATTTAGCTGGAGGCAATGATGGTGGATTAGTAAGCAACGGCCATTCACGGTTGTATAAATTGAATATCGGATGCACCGATACTAGATCCATGTGTGCATCGTAATAAGCATCTATCGAACCCACGTCTCGCCAATAGCCTTTGTCGCGTTCGGTCTCTCCCGGCACCACATTGTCAGCAAAATCATAAACTTTAGCTACGCCAGCTTTAGTTAAGAACGGAATGATATTGGCGCCTAAATCATGACGTGACTCTAA
This sequence comes from Actinomycetota bacterium, assembly GCA_009702525.1. GTDB lineage: Bacteria > Actinomycetota > Actinomycetes > Nanopelagicales > Nanopelagicaceae > Planktophila. The sequence continues at coordinate 15,689 of WLHW01000002.1, read as the reverse complement.
ATCTTCTGAGTCAATTATTAACGCCTCTTCCATGACATCGCGCTTGAAAATGTAGTTACCCATGGAGACTAGACATAAATCTGGATGTCCAGGCATCGGCGGAGGATCACTTGGTTTTTCATGAAAGGCCTTGATTGTTATGCCATCCTCGGCTAACTCAATGACTCCAAATTCATGCGCCTCAGAACGTGGCATGCGAATAGCGGCAACGGTTACACCTGCGCCAGATTCGACATGCTGAGTAAACATTTGACCTGGATCCATACGATAAACGTGGTCAGCACCAAAGACCAAAATATGCTTGGGATTTTCATCGTGAATCAAATTGAAATTCTGCAAAATTGCATCAGCGCTTCCGGTATACCAACGTGGGCCTAAGCGTTGCTGAGCTGGAACAGGAGTGATGTAGTTACCCAATAAAGTCGACATGCGCCAGGTCGTTGTTATATGTCTGTCCAGAGAGTGAGATTTGTATTGCGTAAGAACGGCAATCTTTAACATATTCGCATTTACTAGATTTGATAAAACGAAATCAATCAAGCGATATGAACCACCAAAAGGAACAGCTGGCTTGGCTCTATCTGCTGTCAGCGGCATCAATCGCTTACCTTCACCACCGGCAAGGACGATGCCAAGGGGAAGTTTAAGTTTTGCCATGTCCTAACGATAGCCTGTACCTCTTGGTCGGGGTAGGGGGAAATATGAGCGAGCTAAAAGTTGGCATCGTAACTAAAGAGTGGCCCCCTGCGGTCTATGGCGGAGCCGGCGTACACGTCGTGCAATTGACGCAAGCACTTCGCAGAATCAACGGAATATCGGTTGGCGTCCATTGCTTTGGTGGAAAACGAGATGACGCTTTTGGTTACCAGACCCCCACTGAATTCAATGATGCTAATCCAGCAGTGCAAGCCCTAGTGACAGATTTAGAAATTGCATCGCATATGTCTAACGTCGATGTAGTTCATTCGCATACCTGGTATGCCAACATGGCTGGCCACATAGCAGCACTTCAATACTCAATTCCGCACATTGTGAGTGCGCACTCACTTGAACCACTTCGCCCCTGGAAAGCCGAACAATTAGGCACAGGATATGCAATTTCTTCATGGGCAGAAAAAACTGCCTTTGAATCTGCAGCGGCAATCATTGCAGTCAGCGATGGCATGCGCGCCGATGTTTTACAGGCCTACCCCAATCTTGATCCAACAATAGTTGTGACAATTCGAAACGGTGTTGATACCGATAAGTTTGCACCCAATCACGATTCATCGGTTGCTGAAAAATTTAGCATTGTCGGACCTTATGCAATCTTTGTTGGGCGAATTACTCGACAAAAAGGTTTAGCACATCTTCTGCGGGCATGGAAAGAAGTTCCTTCTGAATATGGCTTAGTCCTTGCTGCTGGAAGCCCAGATGAAGAAGGAATTGGAAACGAGGTAGCCGAATTAATCGCTGAGTTGCAAAAATCTCGCAGCAATATTTGGTGGATACAAGAAATGTTGCCTCATCACGAATTAGCCGCCTTACTTACCGGCGCCGAACTATTTATTTGTCCTTCGATCTATGAGCCACTTGGAATCGTCAACTTAGAGGCCATGGGATGTGAGACTGCGGTGCTTGCATCACGCGTAGGTGGGATTCCTGAAGTTGTCACCCATGGGGAAACGGGTGAGTTAGTTGACTACACCGGCGATGCAGCAGCTTTCGAGCGCGCATTGACGCAATCAATCACAGTTTTAATGTCACAGCCACAACTTCTGGTGAAATACGGTAAAGCTGGACGGCTTCGTGCATCTGCACATTTTGGTTGGGCAGCAGTTGCTCAAGCAACCGTTGATTTATATCGCCGTGTGATTGCTTAAATGACACGTAAATCTTGGATTCAATTTGCCTTCGTTGGCTTCTTGTGGGGAATCCCCTACTTACTTATGAAGGTTGCAGTTGCCGACATTCCCCCTCCACTAATTGTTGCGGGCCGTACATGTATTGGCGCGGCGATTTTGATTCCTATCGCCATCCGCCAAGGCTCTTTTATGGATGCAATTAGGGGCATTAAATACGTGCTTCCTTATGCATTCCTTGAAATGGTCGGACCATGGATTTTAATTACTAATGCAGAAAAAGAAATCTCTTCTGGCTTGGCTGGTTTACTTGTTGCAACCGTACCAATCTTTGCAACAATCTTTACATCTTTGCGCGGTGATCATTCAGTGTGGCAACCTAAGCGAATTTTTGGTTTAGTCGTTGGCTTTATTGGAATCGTTGCACTTGTTGGAATCGAATCAATCACGGGTACTAGCAATCCAAAAGCTATAGCCATGTGCATTCTCGCTGCAGTTCTGTATTCATACGCCGTCTTAATGGTGACATCTAACTTACCAGGAGTAGATGGTGTTGCAATCAACGGTGTAGCTATGGCAATTACATGCGTTTTCTATCTGCCAATTGCCATCGCAATGTGGCCCAGCAATCCAGTCTCCTTTAATGCAATGGCAGCCTTAGTTGCACTCGGTATTTTCTCGACAGCTATCGCCTTCATGCTCTTCTTTATTGTTATTAAAGAGATAGGCCCAGCACGAGGCTCATTGACTACTTATGTTAATACTGCTGTAGCAGTGGTTCTTGGAATCATTATTTTGAATGAGCCAATTACTTTAGGAATTATTGTTGGTCTGCCCTTAGTGCTTTTAGGCTCTTACTTAGCTAGCCGAAAAAGTAAGTTAGTTGTTATCGCCGAACCCTAAACGCTCCAGCAATTTAGGATCTCGCTGCCACTCTTTAGATACTTTGATGTGTAAACCTAGGAAAATCTTGGCAACTAACGCGCGCTCAATATCGGCTCGCGCACGAATCCCAATCTCTTTAAGTCGACTCCCCTGGTGGCCCAATAAAATCGCGCGCTGGGTATCACGTTCTACATGGATCGTTGCGTGGACATCATAAAAAGGACGGGAGCCTTTTTCTTCGCGCTCACCAAACTCATCGATAGTCACCATAATCGAGTGCGGTAGCTCTTCACGTACATCTTGCAAAGCTGCCTCCCGGATAAACTCACAGATTAAATGCTCAATCGCTTGATCACTCGTTGTGCCAGCCGGGTAGTACTGCGGACCTGACGGAAGACTCTTGCCAATCAGTTGATTGAGTAAATCGATTTGATCATGAATCGCAGCCGAAACCGGAATGATTTCATCCCATACGAATCCTTGAGCCAGCGCCATGATTCCAGCCAGACGCAATGCTAATTTTTCCTTTGAAATTAAATCTGTTTTAGTAACTACTGCAAACTTTTTAGCCCGTGGATGTTTAGCGATCTCTTGAGCAATGAATATATCTCCAGCACCAGATGTTTCATCGGCAGGAATACACATAATGACTACGTCAACTGAATCCATGCTCTGATCTACAACGGCATTCAGGCGGTGACCAAGAAGTGTTTTTGGCTTATGAACTCCAGGTGTATCGACGAGTACAGCTTGAAAATCTGCACCATGAACGATTCCGCGAATTGCGCTGCGAGTGGTATTTGGGTGATGAGATGTGATTGCAATCTTGCTTCCTACAAGTGCGTTAATCAATGTCGATTTTCCAACGTTTGGGCGGCCAACAATGGCAACAAAGCCCGAACGGAAATTACTCATAGGTAGATTCTCTCATTGATTTAACCCTATGAACTCCACTGCATCTGCTACCGATGTAACTAATTCGGCTGCTCGCTCACCTATAAGCCGATGACAACCATCACTAGTTGGTGAATGAATAGGTCCAGGAATTGCCATAACCGGTCGTAATAGTTCTGCGGCATCGCGGGCGGTACGAAGTGAGCCACTGCGAAATGCCGCTTCAACAACAAGTGTGGCGAGTGATATCGCTGCGATTAATCGATTGCGCGTTAGGAAGCGATGCGGCATGGCTTTTACTCCAGGCATTACTTCAGTAATAAGCGCTCCTGATTCGCAGATTTCTTCAAACAATCGCGTATTGCCGGCCGGATAATTAACATCGATACCAGAAGCGATTACGGCTACGGTGCTGCCTTCGGCAATGAGCGCACCTTTATGTGCATATGTGTCGATACCGTATGCACCACCACTAATCACCGCCCAATCTCTATCTACAAAACCGGCAGCAAAATCTCCAGCAATACGTGCTCCGTAGTTTGTTGGGTTTCGGGTACCGACAATTGCTAGTGAGTCGTTAGTTAATACTGCAATATTTCCCTTACCGATCAGTGCGATAGGCGGTGTCACTAAATCTTCAACCCGAGATGGCCATAAAGGATCTCCCGGAACTAAAAATGTAGCTCCCACAGTATCGATAGAACTAAGAATTGAATCAGAGGAAGTACATGTGATGTGTGCAATAAGTGCACTGTATTTAATCCGATCATAACCGCCATTGATAAGTTTATTGAAAACCTCTAACGCACTTGAACCGTAGATTTCAGCGGCCCAGAAGCTATGACCACCCTCGATACCGCTAAAGAGGATTGCACGCGCTTCTCGCTCGTTCACTGTTCAACACCTGATCGCAAACTATGCGCCAATTTAATATCAGCGAGCATGGGGACTTCATGCCCATGTAAATCTGCAAGCGTCCAACCAACTCGGGCAATCTTATGTAAGCCACGTGCAGTGATATGTTCACTTTCAAGTTCATCATGTAAAAAACTCATTGCAGCGCGCTCTGGTTTAAAAGTTGTGCGCAATGCACGTGAAGGAATCTGTGAATTCAAACTCCACCCAAGACCTTTAAATCGTGCATCGGCAATGGTGCGAGCGGTAATCACACGTTGGCGAATCTCGGCGCTACTTTCTCCCAGTTCAGTTCGGGCCATATCTAAACGTCCTACAGGATCTAGATATACCCGCATATCTATCCGATCCATTAAAGGTCCAGAGAGTTTTCCTAAGTAACGGCGTACCTGTTGAGAGGAGCATGTGCAGTTACGACCGCGACCTGAAAATTTGCCACAAGGACATGGGTTTGCAGCCAGGACCAAAAGAAACTGCGCAGGGAAGGTTACATTCCCAATGCTGCGGGCGATAGTAATTGTTCCCGCTTCTAATGGCTGACGCAGTGAATCCAAAACTCCCGATGGGCACTCGGGTGCTTCATCGATAAAGAGAACACCGTTGTGGGCCAAAGAGCAGGCGCCTGGCTTTATCGCATGCGCGCCACCGCCGACCATAGCTACTCGCGTTGTCGTGTGATGCGGAGAGACTATTGGTGCAATAAGTGACGTGGGTGACCTAGTTGCAAATGTTCCGGCAAGTGAGTGCACTGCCGTTACTTCTAATGCTTGCGCAATATTTAAAGCCGGCATAATCGTTGGAATTCGCTCGGCAATCATTGTCTTTCCAGTTCCGGGTGGGCCAATTAATAAGATGTGATGACCACCAGTTGCGGCAATCTCTGCAGCTAAGCGTGCTTGTACTTGACCTGCTACATCGGCAAAATCCAAACGATCATCATTCGGTTCCCACTCTAAATCAAACTCTTGACTGCACTCTCGTTCGCCCGTGCGCAACCACAAAAGAATCTTCTTTAAATGCTCCATCGGAATTATCTCCATGTTGTGCATCAGAGAGGCTTCTTCAAAATTTGCAGTAGGAACAACTGCGGTACGAACTCCAGTTTTATAGGCTGCCATGAGCGATGGCAAAACTCCCCGCACTGATCGAAGGCGACCATCGAGTGCGAGTTCGCCAATAAATACAACATCACGAATTTTTGCGGGATCAATACTCTGATGGGCCGATAACAACGCAATGCATATTGCTACGTCAAAAGAGGAGCCACTCTTTGGTAACCATGCAGGAGACAACGAGACGGTAACTTTGCGGTTGGGCCAACTTTCACCACAGTTCACCATTGCTGCACGTACACGATCGCGAGACTCTGAGAGCGCAGCATCGGGTAAACCTAGAAGTGAATACATGGGAAGCCCGTCGGCAATATCAACTTCTACAGTGACAACATGACCGTCTAAACCAAGAAGTGCGACACAGAGAGTTTGTGCCAGGCTCATAGGATATTTGCTCGGTATTCAATACTGTGCGAACCATCCGGTGCGATCAATACTGCCGCTGCATCGATCTGATAATCACATCCCAGACATCCATGCGTTGCTAGCCACCCCAACGCTAACCGCTGCATTCGTCGGGCTTTATCCCGATTAATCGCCTCGAAAGGGTGACCAAATGCAACCGATGAACGAGTTTTGACCTCTACGAAAGCAAAGATTCCGTTGCGGTAGAGGGCGACAATATCGATCTCACCTTCGCGGATTCGCCAATTACGTTCGATGATTTCGGCATGATGTGAACTCAGATACTGCGTAACTATCTCTTCCCCAAAGGCACCTGTGCGCTGATTACTAATTTTTTGCATAGGGGGACCATAAATTTCCACCCTGACAATTACATGAATTCTCTCGTTACTTGTGGATGAGTCCGGCGATATTTGAAAAAGAACGTCGATGCTCTATGCACGGGCCATACTCTTCAAGGGCTCTTGTATGTGAAGCCGTGATATAGCCCTTGTGTCCAGCGAAGCCAAACTGTGGAAATTCTTGGTCCATGGTGCGCATGATTCGATCACGAGTTACTTTTGCAATGATGGATGCCGCACTAATGCTCACGACGACTTGATCACCTTTCCATACCGCTAAATTTGGTAGACCCAAACCTTCTATTGCATATCCATCGGTTAAAACATAGGCGGGTATTTGATCTAAGCCGTGTACCGCTCGGCGCATCCCGTCGAGATTAGCTGCATGTACACCACGTTGATCGACTTCTTTTGCTGGAACTATCACAACGCTAATTGATAGTGCGGATTTTTGAATCAACTCGAAGACTTCTTCACGCTTTTTCTCAGAGATTTCCTTGGAATCTCGCACAACTGATAACTCGGGTGCAAAAGGATTCTGCAGAATAACGCTAGCTATAACTAATGGTCCGGCACATGCACCTCGACCAGCTTCATCAACCCCTGCAATGGGTGAAATACCTGCATTGATGAGCAGCTGCTCGATCACTTTCATTAAGAGCTACTTAACTACGTCAATCTTTGGGATGTATGTCAGATTCTTAAATGGCCAAATCACAGCAAAAACTCGTCCAGTTACGCGAGAGAGCGGCACCATTCCCTTATTAATATCTTCTTGGTGATAGCGTGAATCCGCACTTGCTCCGCGGTGATCACCCATTACCCACAACTTTCCTTTGGCAACCGTAATATCAAATTTCATATCACTCGGAACATTGCCAGCAAAAATATATGGCTCAGTGATTGCTTTGTCGTTAACCGTCAATAAGCCTGCTTTAGTGCAGCAAACAACATGGTCTCCGGCAACGCCAATAACTCGTTTTACTAAATATTGTTTTGCTGGATTTGGAAGCACACCGACTTCTACCAAAACCTTTTTAGCTTGGGCGATAACTTTATTTCCAGAAGTGTCCGCGTAATATGGAAGCCACTTGGCTGGATCACGAAAGACAACTACATCACCACGGGATATGTGTTTAGAGGCAAACGGCAGTTTATTTACTGCAACGCGATCATTGACTTGCAAAGTATTTTCCATGGATCCAGATGGAATATAGAAAAACTGTACGATGAAAGTTTTAATAAATAGGGAGACAAGCAGTGCCACTATTACAAGAACTGGGAACTCTCGAAGGAGGGAGCCCTTACGGCGCATTGACGCTAGTTATTCAGCAGGAGTTTCAGATGCAACTTCTTCAGTTGCCTCTGGAGCTGGAACCTCGGCCACTACAGCTTCTGCAACTGGTGCCTCAACTACTGGTGCCTCAACAACTGCTTCTGGAACAACAACAGCAACGGGTTCAGGTGTAGAAAGAATTCCATCGCCGTAACCCTCAACGCCATCGCGCTTTTCGCGAATCTTTGCAGCCTTACCGCGTAGATCGCGTAGGTAGTACAACTTGGCGCGACGTACATCGCCCTTCTTTACTAACTCAATCTTTTCAATAACTGGTGTGTGCACTGGGAATGTGCGCTCTACGCCAACACCATAAGAAACCTTACGAACAGTGAAAGTTTCGCGAACGCCATCGCCTTGGCGACGCATAACGATTCCCTGGAAGACCTGAAGGCGGCTCTTGCTGCCTTCGATAACACGTACGTGAATCTTGAGCTCATCACCAGCACGAAACTGAGGGATGTCTTTACGCAGGGATACTGCGTCTACGGCGTCAAGGATGTTCATCTACGTACCTTTTTCTGTTTCTCTACAAGCACTCACTTTGGCGGTGCAGACGGCATATCTTGCCATAGATAGGCCCTCAAGCCTAAATCGGCCAGATTATCCAGGAATCTGCGAGCGCAGTTCGGCGTGTAACGACGGTCCAGCGGCCACAGTTAGCTCCATGCCCCGCCACGTATGGGTTGTCACCACGGCCCCGGCTTCACTAGCAATTAACGCCCCAGCAGCTAGATCCCACTCCTGTAAGCCGGTTTCAATGTAGCCGTCAACCATTCCGGTGGCCACGCAACACAAATCTGTTGCGGCGGCGCCCATTCGACGTATATCTCTAATCTGTGGAACCAATGTATCGATGATCTCTAGTTGGTTTGCTCGATCGTTAACGTCATAGGCAAAGCCAGTAGAAATTAAGGCACGGTTTAATGCCACAGGGTTATTGCACTCGATCGTAATGCCATTTAAGAAAGCGCCTCCCCCTCGGGATGCGTGCCATGTCGAAGCGATGCTTGGAGCATGAACAACTCCCACAATCGTGCCCGTTGAATCTTTGGCGGCGATACTGATATTCCATCCAGGCAGGCCGTAAAAATAATTAACCGTGCCATCGACTGGATCAATTACCCAGGTGATTCCACTTGTGCCAGAACGCGATGCGCCTTCTTCGCCAATTATTCCATCATGTGGGCGGGCTTTGAGAATTTCATCAACAATCAATTTTTCGCTGGCCATATCCATCTGAGTCGCAATATCGATTGCAGTTGATTTAACTGTTAAGTCCCATGATGCAGGGCGATCAACTAGTAGCTCTCCAGCTTTTTTCGCAATTGTTAAAGCGAGTGCTAGTAGGTCATCTTTCATATCCCCAGTCTAACGCTGCAATAGACTTGCCACTATGTTCTCGGCATACACCACACTTTTTCGTACCCCAGGGGCGATGAAGTTCTCACTTGCCGGAATCATCGCACGCATGCCTGTTTCCATGGACTCATTAGCCCTGATCTTTATCGTGGTTGCCGCTAGTGATTCATATGCCCTTGCTGGCGCGCTCAGTGCCACGGCCTCTATTGTAGTTTCAATCGCTATGCCTTATTGGGCACGTGTGTCTGATCGAATTGGCCAGCGTGCATTACTGATGCGGGTAGTGCCAATCAAACTGGTTGGATTAAGTATTTTCCTTGCTTTAGTTCTTAATCACGCACCGACATGGACATGGTTTATTTCAATTATTATCGCCGAATCCACTTCGGTAAATTTAGGTGGTTTAGTACGACGTCGCTGGCTTCATATTTTAAATCCAGATAAATCTGCGGCCACTGGAAATAATAGTGACCGCCATTTAATTAACACTGCATACTCTCTAGAAGCCCTTAATGATGAGTTCGTCTTTATCGCTGGACCAATTATTGCCACAGCATGTGCAACCTCAATTGATCCTGCAGCCGGACTCATAGCTGGAATGTTATTTCTGATTGTGGGTATTCCACTATTTCTGATGCAGAAATCGACTGAACCACCTGCATCGCCCAAACGAATAATTGATCCGCATCCACACGTAATAAAGCGTAAATCGCTTCAAGCCATTGTGCTTCCTACGATGTTTATCGGTGGCTTCTTTGGCGCGGTTGCAATTGTGACGGTTAGCTTTACTGACGAACTTGGGCACAAGAATCAGTCAGGACTCTTACTTGCACTGTGGGCATGCGGAAGCGCTGTAGCCGCTATTTTAAATGGCCTCATCAAATGGCGAATCTCTCATGCCGCTCGATTCATTATCTTTCTACTTTCCTTAACCTTGCTATCGATTCCCTTTCTATTTGTACATACAATTTTCTGGTTGGCATTCGCTTTATTTTTCAACGGCTTTGCAATTGCCCCGCTTATTGTTAGCGCCTACGGTGTTGCCGAAACCGCAGTTCCAACTGAGCAGATCACCGAAGCCCTCAGTTGGGTTATTGCCGGAATGCCTTTGGGTGGGGCAATTTCTAGCGCCATATCCGGTTGGGTTATAGATTATTACGGCGCACAAACTGCTTATTGGCTACCTTTTGCATTTATGTCTAGCGCACTTGTAGCCACGCTGCCCTACCTCACCACTTATAAGCAACTCATCGGTTATTCTTCCGAACATGACTGAGTTGAGATTCATCGGCAAGAGCGATGAGGGTACCCACATAAACCTTCACGATAGCGATGGAAATGAATTTACTGTGCGTATTAGCGATGCATTGAAGAGTTCGGTCAATCAACCACATTTAATTTCAGTACCAGAGCAAGAAGTTGAAACAATCTCAGTTAAAGAGATTCAACGCCGATTGCGTGCAGGTGAACTAGCCGACGAGCTAGCTCGTGAAAACAATATCTCTCTTGAAAAAATTGAACGCTTCTCAGGTCCAATTTTGCAAGAGCGTATTTACATTATCGATCAAGCTCAACAAATTGCGATTCGCAAAGAGGGTGGCCGTGATCCTGTTTCATTATTAGGTGTTGTTGTCTCACGCCTTGCTCCGCGTAATGTTGATTTATCGGATCTTTCCTGGGATACCTGGCGCTTAGAAGATGGGACGTGGACTGTTGAGCTCCACTATCCAAATGCCAATGGTCATGGGGTTGCCCAATGGAACTTTGATCCAACGCGCAGAGTTGTTGTCTCTCTCGATGAAAATGCCCGATGGATGATGGGTGATGAACCCACCCCACGCCCTATCGTTGCACCAGGTTTGGTCTATTCAGATTCACCTCATCCAACGATGCGACATGAAGAGACCTCAGAGCCTGAAGTACCGCGCCTGGCAGTAATTCGTGAAGCACCTGATAACGATGCTGCGCGTGATGGTGTTGTTGCGCGCGCAAAAGTTCCAAGTTGGGATGAAATCATGTTTGGCATTAAACCAACCGAGGATCAGTAATTAATTCAAAGTAACTGTAAGTAATCCCACCTGAGTTTCAATCTCACTCTGACCACCATGGTGTCCGATCATTGAGCCTTCTTTTTCTACACGCGCTGGATCGAGCAAGACCACATCAGCTTGAGCAATTGCAATCACTTCTCCCATGCGATCGATTGCATCAGCACTTACGTGCTCACCAAAGAGCTTATTTTCAATGGCCTGTTCTCGCGTCATAACGTCAGCTCTTTGACCTAAATACTCTTGCCACACACTGGCCACATCACTTCGCGCAGCTGGACTATCGTGATCATCGTTTAGGTATAAGTGCCTTGCACGTGGTTCTCCAGCAATAACTGCGATGTTGTTGAGTAGTGGATTTCCCTGACCAATAACAATTTTTTCGCCAACATTGATCATTCCGTGATCTGATGTTAACCATATTCTTGTTCCCATGGGCATCTCTTTCATCAAACTTGCCAGCATTTGATCAATCATTGAAAGTGCTGCCAACCATTTTGGACTACCGACACCATCACTATGACCGGCAACATCTAAATCATTCATGTAGAGATAAACAAAGGAGGGAGTTTTTTGTAGCGCGGCCTTTGTTTCAGCGATTAAGTCGCTAACAACGTTGGCACCGCGATACTCTGCACCGCGAAAAACTGCGCGCGTGAAACCAGAGTTTTCATAACGCTTAGCGGCAACATGTGAAACTCGAATACCTTGCTCGCTTGCTCGTTCAAAAAGTGTTGGGATTGGTTGCCAATTATTCGGATCTACCCGCTCATCCCACTTCAATGCATTAAGAATTCGTCCCCCACTTCTGGGAACTTGCACTGTGTAACCCAGCATTCCATGTGTTCCTGGAAGTGTCCCCGTAGTTAACGTTGCAAGACTTGTTGCAGTAGTTGATGGAAATGCTGTGTGCACAATTGAATGCTGCATTAACCTAGAGATAGTTGGCATAGCATCGGCAAAAAGTTCGAGCGTATCGGCACCAAATCCATCGATAAGAAAAAGGACTTCACGGCCCATCGGACTTGGGCCACACCCCAGTGTGTCAGTAGCAGTTGTTAGCCCCAGCGCCGAAAATATCGATGGTGTTATCTGCGATAAATGCACGTGCGTATCTTCTCATTACATCCGCTAAGGTTGTACATATGAAGAGCGCAATTAAATACTCAGCTGAAGTTGCGGCTGCAGTGGCGGCTTCAAGGCCGATAGTCGCACTGGAATCAACGATTATTAGTCATGGCTTGCCTCGTCCTTCTAACTTGGCAGTAGCCATTGAATGCGAGCGAATTATTAGAGATCACGGGGCGGTACCTGCAACTATCGCACTGCTCGATGGAGTAATTCACGTTGGTCTAGAGGATATGGAACTTGAAGAGATTGCCAATCGCGATGATATTTCGAAGGCTTCGATTCGTGATTTAGCGATCATCGTTGCTCAGGGAAAAAGTGCGGCTACTACAGTCGCAGCAACTGCCCATATCGCGGCCATGGCCGGGATCCCAGTTTTTGCAACTGGCGGTTTAGGTGGCGTTCATCGCGGTGCCAATGAGTCATTTGATGAATCTGCCGATCTGACTGCGCTTTCACAATTAGACATGACGATAGTGTGCGCTGGCGTTAAATCAATTCTGGATGTCCATGCAACGCTAGAGCGTCTAGAGACTTTGGCAATCGGCTTAGTAGGTTACAAAACTCACCGCTTCCCAGGTTTCTACTTAACTGACTCAGGCTTTTCACTTGAGCATCGAGTTGATAGTGCAGAAGAGATTGCTGAGATTGTTCATGCAAGATCTGCGATCGGTACCCAGTTCAAAGCGCTAATCGTCGCCAACCCGGTTGAAAAAGAGATGGAAAAGAGCCGTCATGATCAGATTTTGGCAACTGGTTTAGCTAAAGCAGCTCACGATGGCATCGATGGTAAAGCCGTTACTCCTTACCTTCTAGAACATTTTCATACGGCTTCTGATGGTGAATCACTTGATATCAACACTGAAATTATTAAATCCAATTGTGCGCTAGCCGCAGATATTGCTGTGGCACTGCAATGAAAAAGATCTTATGCATCGGTGACTTAGCTCTTGATGTTATTGCTCAACTAAAAGAGAGTATTAACTACGGAAATGACACGGCTAGTCGCATCTCGACCCACCCAGGTGGGCAGGCAGCAAATGTTTCTACTTGGATTACACGTACCAACACCAGGGCGCAGTTAGTTGCGCGTGTGGGCAATGATCCAGTTGGTTTTGCGCTTATCTCTGATTTAGATAAGTACGGCGTAGAACACTTGAATTTAATGCGCTCAGGTCGACCAACCGGCGTTGTTGTTATTTTGGTCGATGCCAATGGTGAGCGCACAATGTTTCCAGATAATGGAGCTAACGCCGATCTAGAAGTTGGCGACTTGCCACCGCTGGAAGAGTTCGATGGTGCATATCTGAGTGGCTATGCGCTGTTAGATTTTCGCAGTCGTGAGGCTGTATTAGCGATGGTAAAAAAGATCAAGGCCGCTGGAGTTCCAATTTTCTTTGACCCAACTACAACTGGAGCGATGAAGATTGTTTCCCTGGAAGAAGTTCTTACATGGGTCGCCTTGATGGATGGAATCCTTTTGAACGCTGAAGAAGCGTTGTATCTGGGTAACTCAACAGATATTGCTGAGGCTGAAGAGAATTTGAAGAAGTACACGCCTCTTGTAGTAATCAAACTCGGCTCACGTGGAGCAATGGGTATCCACAATAATGAAAGCGCACGAGTTGCTGCAGTGACTACAAACGTTGTCGATACGACCGGTGCTGGTGATTCATTTGCCGCTGGATTTATTCCAAAGTGGCTAGAAACACGTGACTTAGAGGCTGCACTTACCGCGGGAACAACTCTGGCGGCAAAGTGTGTTGCAACCGTTGGGGCGCGTCCTCCCTTAAATTAACCCTTGTAGTTGGCACAATCTCCCCCATGGCAAAGACAACGAGCACAACTAAGACGAAGAAACCTGTCGGCCCTAAGCCTGGAGAGTTTCCAGGCAAGATCGTAGATATCGATGTTTCTAAAGAAGTATCTGAATCCTTTCTTGAATATGCATATTCAGTAATTTACTCACGAGCACTTCCTGATGCGCGAGATGGTTTAAAACCTGTACACCGTCGCATCTTGCATATGATGGCAGATATGGGTCTGCGTCCAGAACGTGGACATGTAAAGAGTGCACGTGTAGTTGGTGAAGTGATGGGTAAGTTGCACCCACACGGTGATGGTGCAATCTATGACGCACTAGTGCGTATGGCTCAATCTTTTTCTATGCGCTTACCTTTAATCGATGGCCACGGAAACTTTGGTTCTCTTGATGCGGGTCCTGCAGCGATGCGTTATACCGAGGCTCGCCTTGCAACTGCTGCAATGGCGATGGTTGCCGAAGCCGATGAAGACACCGTTGACTTTGGTCCTAACTACGATGGACAACTTTCTGAGCCATTAGTTTTGCCTGCGGCATACCCCAACTTATTAGTTAACGGTGGTTCAGGTATCGCAGTTGGTATGGCAACAAATATGGCACCTCATAACTTGGGTGAAGTTATCGCTGCAACTAAATTTCTGATTGATAACCCGACGGCAACCGTTAAGCAGTTGATGAAATATATTCCAGGTCCAGATTTTCCAACTGGTGGCGAGCTTGTTGGTCTAGATGGTGTGCGAGAGGCATATGCCACCGGCAAGGGTTCATTTAAAGTCCGAGCCAGTGTTGAGATTGAAAAAGTATCCTCCCGCAAAATGGGCCTTGTTATCAAGGAGTTACCATTTACTATCGGGCCAGAAAAAGTTGTAGAACGTATCGCGGCCCTAGTGAAATCAAAGAAGATTCAAGGTATTAGCGACATCATCGACTTAACCGATGGACAGACCGGTACTAACGTTGTGATCGAACTAAAGAATGGTTTTGAACCAGAGGCCGTACTTGAGCAACTCTATGCATTGACCCCTATGGAAGATGCTTTCTCTATCAATGCAGTAGCACTCGTCAAAGGTCGTCCGCAGACTTTGGGCTTGAAAGAACTTCTCAAAGTCTTCATAGAACACCGCATTGAAGTTGTCCGCAGACGCAGTGAGTTCCGTAAAGCTAAAGCTGAGGGTCGTTTGACCTTAGTAGATGGATTACTGAAGGCGATTATCGATATAGATAAGGTCATTAAAGTAATTCGGGCAAGTGATGATGCATCAACTGCCAAAGATAAATTAATGAAGGATTTCAAGTTAAATGAAGAGCAGGCGACCTACATCTTGGATATGCCACTTCGCCGTTTAACAAAAATGAGCAAATTAGAACTTGAAACCGAACAAAAGCAACTTAAAGCCATTATCGCTGAGTTAACGAAGCTGCTCAAAAGTGAGGAAGCTATCAAGACTCAGGTTTCTGATGAATTAACCGCTGTAGCTAAGTCATTTGCTACCCCTCGAAAGACCAGAATTGGCGCGGCATAAACTCGGCTAGAATACGGTGTGATTTCAACCCAAGCTCTAGAACTACGTGCAGGTGCACGCCTATTAGTTAAAGGCGT
>WLHW01000019.1 GCA_009702525.1 Actinomycetota bacterium | reverse complement strand
GTTGTTGAACCATAGAAACCTGCACCGACTACTGTGACTTTTCCGCCCATGGCGTACTCCTTTTTTTGTGTTGTGGCACTACGCAAACTCTACCGTCCATGAGGAAGTGCAACTGCCAGCACAAAAAGGGCAACTGCAATAATGAGGGGGAAATAAAAGTCGAAACGGCGGCGAGAGCGCGCTTTGAGTGCCACACCCGCAGTACCTGCCGCTATAAATAGTGACCCACCTCGCACTATTCCGCCCATACCCAATGCCACGCCAATAAGTATTGAGACGTTGCTGAGAATATTTAAAAGGCGGTTAGTTAACTGCATGCATCAACAACGTTCTTAATCAACATTGCTCGAGTCATTGGACCAACCCCGCCTGGCATAGGCGCAACCCATGACGCAACGTTCATCACGCTTGGATCTACGTCACCTAATAATCCTTTGTCAGTTCGTGATATTCCAACATCGATTACAACTGCACCAGGCTTAATCATCTCGGCCTTTAAGAAATGTGCTTGCCCAATTGCAGCAACGATGATGTCGGCGTTTTTTGTATGGGTGAGTAAATCTTTTGTTCCAGTATGCGTCAATGTGACAGTCGCATTTTCCTGTTTACGAGTAAGAAGTAAACCAAGTGGTCGCCCAACAGTTAAGCCACGGCCAATTACAGTTACTTCTGCGCCTTGTGTACTAATTCCATAATGCGTTAAAAGTTCGACAATCCCATGCGGTGTACATGGCAACGGTGCGTCATAACCTGACACTAATCGTCCTAAGTTCATAGGATGCAACCCATCTGCATCTTTAGATGGATCAATGGCCTCTAAAACTCTTTGCGTATTAATTCCTTTAGGAAGCGGCAATTGAACGATGTAGCCCGTGCACTCCGGTGATGAATTGAGATCTTTGATTGCCGCCATAACATCGGCCTCGGTTGCATCAGCTGGCAAATCGACGCGAATTGAATTGATACCTACCTCTTGGCAGTCACGATGTTTGCCACCGACGTAGGAGTGTGAACCGGGATCATCTCCAACTAAAACTGTTCCGAGCCCCGGGGTGATTCCGCGAGATTTTAGTTCAAGAACTCTTACGGCTAACTCAGATTTAATCGAAGCCGCTAATGCCTTACCGTCTAATATCTGTGCGCTCATATGGCAATCCTATGCCAGCACTATGCGTGGGAGAAATGGCGCGTACCAGTGAAGAACATGGCTATTCCAGCGCTTTGCGCGGCGGCAATTACTTCGTCATCACGAACACTTCCGCCAGGTTGGACAACAGCAACTACTCCAGCGTCGATCAAGATGTGTAAGCCATCTGCAAATGGGAAAAATGCATCACTTGCTGCCACCGATCCTTGAACACGGTCTCCAGCTCTATGTACTGCAAGGCGCGCAGAGTCAACTCGATTTACTTGTCCCATTCCTATGCCAACAGATGCACAATCTTTGCTTAACAAAATTGCATTACTTTTGACGGCACGTACAGATTTCCAAGCAAACTCTAAATCTTTAATCAATGCATCATTAAGTTTTTCACCACTGACTTGAACCCAGGCTTGCGAAGAATCACCCGGGGCATCAATTAAGTCGGTTTCCTGTAATAACACTCCACCAGATACTGGACGCATTTCAACGGTAGAAATAGTTGCAACAGCACACTGTAAAATTCGAATCGAAGGTTTCTTCGCCATTAGCTCAACTGCGCCGGTTTCATAACTTGGCGCAATGACAACTTCGGTAAAAATCTCAGATAACTTCTGTGCCATGGCCAGACTTACTTGGCGATTTGCAGCAACTACCCCACCAAAGGCTGATACCGGATCGCATTCATGTGCTTTGCTGTGTGCAAGCGCAATGTCACCAGCTACTGCGATTCCACATGGATTTGCGTGTTTGATGATTGCAACACAGGGCTGCTCATGATCTAGTGCGGCACGCCAGGCTGCATCGGCATCGGTGTAGTTATTAAATGACATCTCTTTACCATGCAACTGCACCGCACCAACAATTCCTGCAGGTCCGCCCGAATAAATGGCTGCATTCTGATGTGGGTTTTCGCCATAGCGCAAAGTATTCTCACGCTTATAAATGCGACCAAACCAATCAGGTAAATCTTGATTTGTATCGAGCCAGGTAGCTATAGCTAAGTCGTATTCAGCGGTTGTTCTAAAGACTTCTAAAGCCAGTGCTCTGCGCTGTTCATATGTAAAGCCGCCAGCTTTGATAGCTTCGACCAATACATCGTACTGAGAAGTTTTACAGACCACGGCAACTGAGTTGTGATTTTTTGCCGCCCCGCGCAACATGGAAGGGCCACCAATATCAATCTGTTCAATAGATTCAGCAAAATTAGCGCCCGAGGCAACAGTGTCGGCAAAGGGATATAAGTTGATAATTACAAGATCAAACGGTGCAATATCTAATTCGGCAATTGCATCTAGATGCTCTGGATTACTTTGATCAGCCAAGATTCCAGAGTGAACTCGAGGATGAAGAGTCTTAACCCGCCCACCCATAATCTCTGGAAAGCCGGTGTACTCACTAATTTCTAGTACCGGAATACCTGCGGCAGCTAAATTCTTAGCGGTTGAACCAGTGGAAAGAATCTCGATCCCAGCTTCGGTGAGAACTTTTCCAATCTCAAGTAAGCGAGTTTTGTCGTAGACGCTCACAAGTGCTCGTCGTATCACTTTACGTTCAGACATGTCGCTCCAAAGTTGGAAGAATCAATGCAATGGTCGCAACAATGAGACCGCGTTCAACTTTCTTAATTCTCTCATGAAGTGTTGCCTCATCATCACCGGGTAGAACAGGAACCTCCATCTGCGTGATAACTGGTCCAGTATCGACGCCATCATCAACCCAGTGAACCGTTGTGCCGGTTATGGCAACAGCGGCCGCAAGTGCATCCCTTACGGCATGCGCACCTGGAAAGTTAGGTAACAGCGATGGGTGGATATTTATAGTTGGAAATCTATTGACGAAGTCGGCGGGCAAAATACGCATAAAGCCGGCACTGACTACTAGATCGGGTTTGTGGGCAGCTACGTGCTCAACTATCTGCACATTCCACTCGTGCCGTGATGCACCGACTGATATGACCTGCGTTGGAATTCCCGCTGACTGGGCCTTATGGAGGACTGGCGCTGCAGGGTTATCGCTTATTACTACAGCGATATCAATATCCAAATCGGTACGTGCATCACATACTGCTTGTGCCAACGTACCTGAACCTGATGCCAGAATAACAAGGCGATAAGCCATTAACGCTTACCTATGCGAGGAATGTATAGCGCGAGCAAAGCACCAATAATTAACTCTCCCCCAACACTTACAGTAAATTTCCATGGTGAAACTCCTACCGCTGACATTGCATCAGTTATTAAAGCCCCGCTGCCGGCATATCCAACAACGGCAATTATTAACACAGAGGCTGCCAGGGTCTGCATGAGAATTTTTGTATTAAGTGCAACAGTCCACACTGCAAGTAATGCACCAGAAAGAATGACGATACCAATTCCTAAGAGCGCAAAGTGGAAGGTGCCAGAAGGTAGCGTCCCCAAAAGTGGAAAGGCTGGGATGGAATTAAGGTGAAAACTCCAAGGGGAAATCATCGAACCCGATCCAACAGCAAACCCCGTACCAGAGAAATAACTTAAGGTGGCAACTAAGGCATTAGGTAAATATAAAATATTAAGGAGCAGTAATAAGAATCCACCTAATATGCCTGGCTCAAGAACAGTTGTTAAGTTTTTCACCGTTGACAAATGAGTGAAAATACTGAGCCCAAAAATTAAAGATGAGACTCCCAGCAAGAGAGCAATTATTCGCGAACTATAGAGAAGTGCTTGGCCAAATACTAAGCGACGGCCAACAGTTGCTGCACTGATTAGTGTTATTGGTAGTAAGAAAAGCGGGACCACATACCAAACAGGTTTTACTGCACTAGTTGATGAGAAGATAGCAAATAGCATTCCTATAAAAGTATAAAGTGCCACAAACATGGTACGAGCCAGCGGAATCAGTGATGAATCATGGTCAAGTCGATCAATTGTGCGAGCGATTCCATTTCGTATCGCAAGCACAGGAAATATAAGTGCACCCAGTGGTAGATACGATAAGTAGCCTGAGGCATTAACTGGCGGTAGCGCTAGAGAAAATGGAAGTTGGTGAGCTGCGAGCCAAATCCATAAGGCTGCCCGGAGTGGATCTCCGGTATTTCCCGTTGCGCTTCCTGCTGTAGCCCACGCTAGAAGAGCTATAAAAGAAGTAGGTAAGAGGACAAGAGCAATGCTGCGCAGCACTTGGGTCAGTGTGACTCCAAGTACGCGCCCGAACATTTCTCTTAGCGCCCTAAAATATCGCGCAGAAGTTGGGCGGTTTCGCTAGGTGTTTGGCCAACTTTTACTCCTGCTGCCTCTAGCGCATCTTTCTTTCCTTGAGCAGTGCCAGATGAACCAGAAACTATTGCGCCTGCATGTCCCATAGTTTTTCCTTCTGGCGCAGTAAAGCCGGCAACGTAACCAACAACCGGCTTAGTTACATATTCGGCGATGAAGGCGGCGGCGCGCTCTTCTGCGTCACCACCAATTTCACCAATCATAACAATCGCAGTTGTCTCTGGATCATCTTGAAATGCTCGCAAGCAATCTATGTGTGTTGTTCCAATAACCGGATCTCCACCAATTCCTACTGCGGTACTAAAACCAATATCGCGTAACTCATACATCATTTGGTAGGTAAGTGTTCCGGATTTTGATACTAATCCGATTGGGCCCGCACCTGTGATATCTGCTGGAATGATTCCGATATTTGATTTTCCAGGGCTAATTAATCCTGGGCAGTTTGGACCAATGATGCGTGTTGTTCCTTTGGTAACTGAGTATGCATAAAAACTTGCTGAGTCGTGAACTGGAATACCTTCGGTAATCACCACGACTAATGGCATTGCGGCATCGATGGCATCAATAACTGCAGCTTTTGCAAACTTAGGTGGAACAAAGACAACAGATGCGTCGGCACCAGTTGCTGCCATCGCCTCAGCGACAGTATTAAAGACTGGAAGTTGATGGCCATCGATATCTACGACCTGTCCACCCTTACCCGGTGTTACTCCCCCAACAATTTTTGTACCCGATGCCAGCATGCGGCGTGTGTGTTTAGTTCCTTCAGAGCCTGTCATGCCTTGAACGATGACTTTAGTGTTTTCAGTAAGGAAGATAGCCATTACTTTGCCGCCAATTCTGCAGCGCGATTAGCTGCTCCATCCATCGTGTCGGCCTGTTCAATGAGCGGGTGCGCCGCTTTAGCCAAAATTGCCCGTCCTTCAACGACATTGTTGCCATCTAATCGCACAACAATTGGCTTGGTTGCCTTGTCACCTAATAACTCTAGAGCTTGCACAATTCCATCTGCGACCGCGTCGCATGCAGTGATTCCACCAAATACATTAACGAAAACGCTTTTTACATCTTTATCACCAAGAATAATTGAAAGGCCATCAGCCATGATCTGTGCAGATGCGCCGCCACCAATATCTAAGAAGTTAGCTGGACGTACTCCGCCATGCTTCTTACCTGCATAAGCAACAACATCTAGCGTGCTCATGACAAGTCCAGCACCATTACCAATAATTCCAACTTCACCCTCTAGTTTTACATAGTTAAGATTTTTAGCTTTAGCCGCAGCCTCTAGCGCATTAGTTGCCGCATGATCTACAAGAGCATCATGATCAGGTTGTCTAAACTCAGCATTATCATCAAGTGTAATTTTTCCATCGAGAGCAATTACTTTCCCATCTTTAGTTTTAACTAAAGGATTTACTTCAACGAGAGTCGCATCCTCGGATTGGAAAACTTCCCAAAGCTTCAAGAGAACGTCTGCAACCTGATCGGCAACATCACTTGGAAAATTAGCTGCTCCAATAATTTCTTTTGCCTTAGCCAAACTAATTCCATCGACAGCTGAAACAGGAATCTTCGCTAATTTTTCTGGGGCAGTATGAGCGACTTCTTCAATATCCATTCCACCTGAAACCGACGCCATAACTAAGAAGGTTCGATTAGATCGGTCTAATAAAATTGCCAGGTAGTACTCAGATTCAATTGGTGCAGCCGCTGCAATCATTACAGTGCGAACTTCATGGCCCTTAATATCCATTCCAAGGATTGCTGCAGCTTTTTCACGCGCATCCAATGGATTCTCCGCCAACTTAACTCCGCCAGCTTTACCTCGGCCACCTACTTTGACCTGTGCCTTAACGACGACTTTGCCGCCTATTTTTGTAGCTGCAGCTTCGGCTTCATCGGCCGTCGTTGCAATTGCAGCCGCCAAAACTGGCACGCCATGCTTTTCAAATAAGTCACGGGCTTGATATTCAAAGAGATCCACTGGTGCTCCGTATCGTGTTAGGGGGTAATCCTAGAGCTTCTCAACTGGTGCATAACGCAGCAACAATCGCTTCTCGCCATACTCCCCAAATTTGATTGTCGCCTCGGCCTTATCTCCTTCACCAGCTACTGAGACAACGGTGCCTAAACCAAATGTGTCATGTGACACACGCTCACCGATGCTTAGTTCAATTGAGGAAATCTTCTTTCCAGTCGCTCGTGGTGGTGGCGGCGTTGCTACACGAGTGCGCTTGGTAAACGTTGGGGATAACGAGGCGCTGGATTGATTTCGCCACTCAATTACATCCTCTGGAATCTCATCTAAGAAGCGTGACGGTGGGTTGTAGTTTGGGGCGCCCCATGTCGAGCGATATTCCGCGCGAGAGAGATACAACCGTTCACGCGCACGAGTCAGACCAACATAGGCAAGTCTGCGCTCTTCTTCAATCTCATCTTTTTCACCCAATGTCCGAGAATGCGGAAAAATCCCATCTTCCATACCAGTAAGAAAAACTGTGGGAAATTCAAGACCCTTTGCCGTATGAAGAGTCATCATCGTGACAACGCCACCATGATCGTCTCCTTCAGGAATTTCATCAGCATCTGCTACGAGTGAAACCTTCTCTAAGAAGCCCGAGAGTGAAATCTCTTCATCTTCAACTAGCTCATCGAACTCGCGTTCTTCATACTCCATTGAAACAGCAACAAGTTCTTTTAAGTTTTCAACTCGAACTTCATCTTGAGGATCTTTACTGTCAATTAATTCTTTTAGAAGGCCTGACTGCTCAAGGGCTGCTTCTACAATTACAGAGGGTCGAGTTTTAGCTTCAACCAAAACATTGAGCGCACTTATCATTGAAGTGAAATCATTTATCGATAGCGCAGCTCGCGATGATATGGATTCAATCTTTGAGACTTGAAGTAAACCCTGCCAAAAAGAAACTCCATGCAGGCGTGCAAATTCATCTACATAATCAAGTGTTGTGTCTCCGATACCTCGCTTCGGAACATTGATGATACGGCGCAAAGAAATCTCATCCTCCAGATTTGTCAGAACACGTAAATATGCCAGCAAATCCTTCACTTCCCGGCGCTCATAGAAACGCAGCCCTCCAACGACTTTGTATGGAAGTGCATTTCGCATAAAGACTTCCTCGAAAACACGCGACTGGGCATTGGTGCGATAGAAAATGGCCGTATCGCCAGGATTTGAGTGTGAATCTTTTTGAAGCTGCCTAATTTCATCGGCCACAAAGTTAGCTTCGTCGTGTTCGCTCTCGGCAACATATCCGGTAAGGAGTGCTCCAGAACCTGAATCAGTCCAGAGGTTCTTCTCTTTACGACTTACATTCTGGGTTATGACCGCATTAGCGGCATTGAGAATATTCTGAGTCGAACGGTAATTCTGCTCGAGTAGCACTGTGGTTGCATTGGGATAATCGAGTTCGAACTGCAAGATGTTACGGATCGTAGCCCCGCGAAAACCATAAATGGATTGATCAGCATCACCAACAACGCATAGTTCAGCAGGTGGCATGCCCTCACTGTCATTTCCAACTAACTCTTTAACAAGTATGTACTGAGCATGATTTGTATCCTGATATTCATCGACTAATACATGACGGAAGCGAGACCTGAAACGAGCTTTTGCCTCAGGATATTTCTGCAAAACTTCAACGGTCTTAGAAATAAGATCATCAAAATCCATCGCATTTGCGCGTTGTAAACGTGATTGATAGACACTGTAAACATCGGCGACAACTTGCTCAAATTGGTTGCTTGAAGCGTTTAAATAATCCATCGGACCTAAGAGTTCATTTTTAGCATTTGAAATCATCGCCTGAAATTGGCGAGCTGGATATCGCTTTGAATCTAAGTTCAGTTCTTTGGCAACAATTGTAATAAGGCGCAAAGAATCAGCTGAATCATAAATAGAAAAAGAGTTGCTGTAACCCATACGTGCAGCCTCTTGGCGCAAAATACGTACACATGCTGAGTGAAAAGTTGATACCCACATAGATTGAGCAACTGGTCCAACTAACTCTGCAACGCGCTCCTTCATTTCTCCGGCAGCCTTATTTGTAAATGTAATCGCCAGAATTTGATAAGGCGCTACGTGTCTGCTTGACATTAAATATGCAATTCGTCGAGTCAGCACCCGAGTCTTACCCGAACCAGCACCGGCCACTACTAATAAAGGTCCACCCGCATGAGTAACTGCCGTACTTTGTGCAGGATTTAGGCCCGCAAGCAAAGTTTCATTACTCATCATGACCCTAAGTCTATTAGGCTAATACGATGGAACCGATCGCAGATAGTGAGATCAAACGAGTTTTGGTCATTAGTGCCCACCCCGACGACTCTGATTTTGGAGCATCGGGAACAATTGCCCAATGGGTTAAGAAGGGTATTGAGGTTGCTTATGTTTTTTGCACAAATGGCGACCAAGGTGGCGAAGAGTCAGGATTTACTAAAGAAGAGATGCCGGCTATCCGCCAACGTGAACAACGTGCCGCAGGTGCTGCAATTGGCGTAACCGATATTACTTTTCTGAACTACGTTGATGGACATTTAGAGCCCACCATTGAGTTGCGTAAAGATTTAGTTCGTCAGATGCGTATATCAAAGCCAGATCGTTTAGTGTGTCAAAGTCCAGAACGCAACTGGGATCGAATTGGCGCAAGTCATCCAGATCATTTAGCAGCTGGTGAAGCCTCGATTCAAGCGGTCTATCCCGATGCGCGCAATCCCTTTGCTTTTACTGATTTATTAGATGAGGAAGGTCTCGCGCCGTGGCGCGTAAAAGAAGTCTGGGTCAGTTCCTTTGCCCATCCTGATCACTTTGTAGATATCACTGAAACTTTTGATTTAAAGATGAAGGCACTTCATGCACATGCGTCTCAAACGAGCCACAATCCTGAATTAGAGAAGATGGTTCGTGAGTGGGGCCAACGCAATGCGGCAGCAGCGGGCTTTGCTGAAGGCCGTATTGCTGAAGCTTTTAAAATAGTAAATACAAATTAATTAGCGAAGCGTTACTGATTTAATTTCTACGCTTTGAATTGGATTTCCATCGGTTGCGTAGTACGCCTTGCCATCACTTTGATTTATTGTGTACGAGCCAACTTCGGAGAGCTTGACTAAGAAATCAAGTCCAGATGTGATCTTTCCCCAAATTGAGTAATTAGGTGGCAGTTGTGTGTCCTTATATACCAAGAAGAATTGGCTTCCATTAGTACCAGGCCCTGAGTTAGCCATGGCAACGGTTCCAGCTGGATAATTGGCTGCTTTGTCCGCTGGAAGATTTTCGTCGGCATAACCTTTCCAACCCGTTGGAGAACCTGAACCCGATGCCGTCGGGTCACCACACTGCAAAACAAATAGACCTTCAGTTGTAAGGCGATGGCAAAGAGAAGCATTGAAGTATTTTGCTTTAGCAAGGGTAGTAATTTTCGTAACAGTTAAAGGTGCTTGCTTTGATAGAAGTGAAATAACAATAGATCCACAGTTAGTAACAAGAGTCATCGTCTTTGGCAGATTTTTATTAACCGCCATAGGCTCAGTAACTTTCATCGGCTTATGGCTCTTGGCTGTTACAGCAGTACAACCCGGTACGGTTGTTGGTCGCTGTGCACCGTGTGCAACTGGAGAAAGTAATGAGGCTACCAAAACTAAGCTCACACAAGTTGGAGCAATTAACTTCTTAATCATTGATCTATTCCCATTCGATTGTGCCAGGTGGCTTACTAGTTATATCTAACACGACTCGGTTGACTTCGCGCACTTCGTTAGTAATGCGAGTTGAGATTTTCTCAAGAACTTCATAGGGAACTCTCGACCAATCTGCAGTCATAGCATCTTCACTAGAGACTGGGCGCAAAACTATTGGATGTCCATAGGTACGACCATCGCCCTGCACGCCTACAGATCGGACCTCTGCCAGCAGGACAACCGGACACTGCCAAATCTCACGATCTAATCCAGCAGCCTTAAGCTCAAAACGAGCTATCGCATCGGCTTCACGCAATAAATCCAAGCGGGCTTGCGTGACTTCACCCACGATTCGAATTCCAAGACCTGGTCCTGGGAAAGGTTGGCGCCAAATAATCTCTTCAGGTAGACCAAGTTCTAGACCGACTAAACGAACTTCATCTTTAAATAAAGTACGAAGTGGTTCAATTAATGAAAACTTCAAATCATCTGGCAAGCCACCAACATTGTGATGTGACTTGATATTTGCGGTTCCAGTTCCTCCCCCAGACTCAACTACGTCTGGATAAAGCGTGCCCTGTACTAAAAACTCAACTTCACCACCGGATGCAATATCACGTGCAGCTTTTTCAAAAGCGCGAATAAATTCACGTCCAATTATCTTTCGCTTTTCTTCAGGATCGGTGACTCCTTTTAGTGACGTAAGAAAAACATCTTTAGCATCAACAACTACTAAATTAACACCGGTTGAAGCGACAAAGTCACGCTCGACTTGCTCAGCTTCACCTTTTCGCAAAAGTCCGTGATCGACAAAGACGCATGTGAGTTGGTTACCAACTGCACGTTGAATGATTGCCGCAGCAACTGCTGAATCGACTCCGCCAGATAAACCACAGATAACGCGCTTATCACCAATCGCAGCTTTAGCTTTAGCTATTTCAGTCTCGGCAATATTTACTGTAGTCCACGTTGCATCACACTGAGCGATATTGACTAACCAGTTACGCAAAATGGCTTGGCCGTGTTCAGAGTGCAAAACCTCTGGGTGAAACTGAACACCAGCTAATAATCCTGATTCATTTTCAAAGGCTGCTATTGGCGTATCTGCCGTCGTTGCGCAAATAGTAAATCCAAGAGGTGCGCTAGTAACCGCATCACCATGTGACATCCAGACTCGTTGCTGTGTTGGCAAAGATGTGAAAATTTTTGAAGCACCTGCAGTAGTTACATTAGTGCGACCAAACTCTGACTTTCCGGTCTGACTAACAACTCCACCTAAGGCGGCAGCCATAGCTTGAAATCCATAACAGATACCAAAAGTTGGGATGCCAAGTTCAAAGATCGCTGGATCTATCACTGGAGCATTCTCGGCATACACACTTGACGGGCCACCAGAGAGAATGATGGCTGACGGGTTCTTAGCCTTTATCTCTGCTGCCGTAATGCTTGATGGAACGATTTCAGAGTAGACATGTGCCTCTCGAACGCGGCGTGCAATTAACTGGGCGTACTGCGCACCAAAATCGACTACGAGTACACCATGTGATTTAGGCACGGTGAATAAGTACCTCTACGCGCTGAAACTCTTTAACATCTGAATATCCGCATGTCGCCATTGCCCGACGTAGAGCACCAAAGAGATTCATTGAACCATCAGATGTGTGTGATGGGCCGAGCAAAATCTCTTCTAAAGTTCCGACGGTTCCAACGGCAACACGTTCTCCACGTGGCAAAACTTGGTGGTGAGCCTCAGATCCCCAGTGCCAACCGAGCCCAGGAGCTTCAACGGCTTTTGCAAGTGGTGAACCCATCATGACCGCATCTGCGCCACAAGCAATTGCCTTTGCAATATCTCCACTGCGACCAACTGCTCCATCGGCGATGACATGAACATAGCGGCCACCTGATTCATCTAAATATTCACGGCGCGCAGATGCAACTTCGGCAACAGCCGATGCCATAGGAACTTCAATGCCCAGAACTTTGCGAGTTGTATGTGTTGCACCTCCACCAAAACCAACAAGAACTCCTGCAGCACCGGCACGCATTAAGTGAAGGGCAGCAGTTGCAGTAGCTACTCCACCAACAATAACTGGAACATCGAGTTCATAAATAAACTTTTTTAAATTAAGGGCTTCAGTCTCGGCAGCAACATGTTCAGCGCTCACAGTTGTTCCGCGAATAACAAAGATGTCGACACCGGCATCGATAACGGCTTTATGCAGCTGCGCAGTGCGGGCAGGTGATAGCGAGGCTGCAACTGTTACGCCGGCTTGGCGAATTTGTTGGATGCGCTCTTTAATGAGCTCTGGGCGAATTGGTGCGTTATAAATCTCTTGCATGCGCTTAGTTGCATGCTTATCTGGCATCGAAGCGATTTCACCTAATGGAATACGTGGATCCTCATATCGAGTCCACAGACCCTCAAGATTTAATACTCCAACGCCACCTAAGCGACCAATTTCAATCGCAGTTTCTGGCGAAACAACTGAGTCCATAGGCGCTGCCAACATAGGCAAATCAAATTTATAGGCATCGATCTGCCACGAGGTAGAAACCTCTTCAGGGTCTCGGGTACGACGGCTTGGCACAATTGCAATATCGTCAAAGGAATACGCAGTTCTGGCACGCTTTCCAGGGGCAATCTCGATCTCGCTCATCAGCGGCCTCTCTGCTGGTAGTTAGGTGCATCGGCAACATGGGCAACATCGTGTGGGTGACTTTCCTGTAAACCCGCTGCAGTAATTTGAATCAAGCGACCTTCACGGCGAAGTGTCTGAATGTCAGGTGCTCCTGCATAGCCCATTCCAGAACGCAGGCCACCAACTAATTGATGCACAACATCTTCAACGCTTCCACGGAAAATGACTTTGCCTTCGATGCCTTCGGGAACAAGTTTGTCTTCAGATAAAACATCGTCTTGCATGTAGCGATCTTTGGAATACGATTTTTGTTCACCGCGGGATTGCATGGCACCCAATGAACCCATTCCACGATAAGCCTTATATTTCACACCTTTAATCTCAACGAGTTCGCCCGGGGACTCTTGGCAACCAGCAAGTAATGATCCCAACATGACAGAGTTGGCACCAGCAACAATCGCTTTAACTATGTCACCTGAATATTGGAGTCCTCCATCGGCAATTAATGGGATACCGGCTTTATTACATGCTTTAGCCGCTTCCATGATCGCAGTAATTTGTGGAACACCAACACCTGCAACAATTCGCGTTGTACAAATCGAACCAGGACCAACACCAACTTTGACGGCATCTGCACCGGCATTGATTAACGCTTGGGCACCGGCACGCGTTGCAATATTGCCGCCGATAATTTCAGTAGCTGGTGAAAACTTCTTAATTCGCTCAATTGCATCGAGTACTGCGCGATGGTGACCGTGCGCAGTATCAACAACTACTACATCCACGCCGGCCTCAATTAATGCTTGGGCGCGGGCAAAACCATCATCACCAACACCAACAGCGGCTCCAGCTAAACCAACATTCTTAACTAGCTTTACATGTGTTACTTGATCAGCTATCGGAAGATTTCGGTGAATGATTCCAATTCCGCCCGCTTTAGCCATAGCAATTGCCATAGCCGATTCAGTAACGGTATCCATTGCCGATGAAATAAGAGGGATGGCAAGAGTTATGTTTCGAGTTAACTGCGTAGATGTATCTACCTCTGATGGAACAACTTCGGAGGCATCAGGCAAAAGCAGGACATCGTCATAGGTGAGCCCCAGCATTGCAATCTTGTCGCTATCGCTCATCAGGACCCCCTCTCGTAAGGTGGGAAGTCTATCGGGGCTTTTAGAGGCCTACTGCACGCTCAATTTCAAGGCAGGCATGTGATAAATCCGTGGCCACCACT
This sequence comes from Actinomycetota bacterium, assembly GCA_009702525.1. Taxonomy (GTDB): domain Bacteria; phylum Actinomycetota; class Actinomycetes; order Nanopelagicales; family Nanopelagicaceae; genus Planktophila. The sequence goes on along the minus strand of WLHW01000019.1, from coordinate 2,839 downwards.
ACTGCGCCACAGTCGTTGAGCTTCCAACCGGGTCCCCCGATAACAATGCGTGGTGCTGGTCGCACTACGGGAAGTTCTCTGAAGTAGTCAGGATCAGCATTCTCTTGCAACTGTGCCCAGAGAAAAACTGCTGGTGGGGCAGTACGAACCACCATTGCTGAAATCGCATCTAGCGGAGTCCGCGCACCTAAGAAATGAGTTTCAATTCTGCGTTCGGCAAGTGCTGCAGCTAATGCATGCAAAGCAAGGCAGTGCAGCTCTTCACCAATTGAAGCCAGCAATACGGGACGTGCATTGAGTGGTTCTTTAATGACATCGAGAGGTTCACGCAAGATACGAATGAGCGTCTCGGTCAATACATGCTCAACATCAACTCCCTTGCCTGTTTCTTCCCAATACTTGCCAACGAGAAAGAGCAGTGGGGCAATGACTTGAGACCACGTTGAAACAACACCATTTTTAGTGACATGCTTTCGTAATTCACTCTCAAGAAATGTAATATCTAATTTCTTCGCAGCTTTATACAATATAGAAACGAGTTCCTCTGCATCTGTGATTTCAGGTGTAGTAACGTCAGTCTCAAGCAAACCGTGAAAACTCTTTGCGCTCTCAGCAGCATCACAGGCTGAGACGCCACTTGAAATAAGTCTGCGCATCACCATTAACTTGGCGAGGTCTAACGAAGAATATTTTCGATGATTACCAACTTCATGCTGCGAAGGCCCTAAGCCATAACGGCGATCCCACGTTCGCAGTGTTGCTGGCGCTACCCCAATTCTGCGAGCAACGGCAGAGACCGTTAAGAGCTCGTCATTGGGCGTCATGTGCCTATCGTTGCGCCTGCAGAGAGAGAAAGCCACCCCAAAACCGTGCTGAGAGGCTCGCATTGGTCTGGTAGTTGAACTACCTGTGGCGCGGTTGTATGGTGTCTACATGGCTGAACTTTCACGACTCCCTCGTCCTGTAGCTGACGAATGGGAATGGCAGTACGAGGGCAGCTGCCGCGACCTTCCTTCAGAGATGTTTTTTCATCCAGATGGGGAACGTGGTCCGCGACGTCGCAACCGAGAAAATGCCGCTAAAGCTATATGTGCCGCGTGCCCAGTCATGCTCGCATGCCGCACACATGCATTGGCAGTTCAAGAGCCTTATGGAATCTGGGGCGGATTATCTGAGGATGACCGTCTTGCGATGATTGGAAAAGTTTTAACACCGTCTATTTCTCACGCGTCATAGTTTTTAACTCTCCTCCGGAGTTAAGAGGTAAATAGAAAAGCCCCCGCATTATGCGGGGGCTTTTCTATGTCAATTAGTGAGAGTGTCCACCTGGGCCATGTGAATGCCCATTAGCTTCAGCTGGTGCATCGGCAGGACGTTCAAATACAACTGCTTCAGTTGTAATAAACATTGCGGCGATAGATGCAGCGTTAGCAAGTGCTGAACGCGTTACCTTAACTGGATCGATGACTCCATCTTTTGCAAGATCGCCATAGACATCAGTTGCAGCGTTAAAGCCTTCGTTATCTTTCATTGCACGAACCTTGGCAACTACTACGTAACCTTCAAGTCCTGCGTTTTCTGCAATCCAGCGAAGTGGTTCATCACATGCTTTGCGCACTAAACGAACTCCTACTGCTTTATCGCCAGTGAAGCCAAGATCGCCTTGTAGAACATCGGCTGCATGCACAAGTGCTGCGCCTCCGCCAACAACGATTCCTTCTTCAACTGCTGCACGAGTTGCAGAGATCGCATCTTCAAGGCGGTGCTTCTTTTCATTGAGTTCAACCTCAGTGTGTGCACCAACTTTGATAACGCACACGCCACCAGCAAGCTTGGCTACGCGCTCTTGCAACTTCTCTTTATCCCATGAGGAGTCAGAGTTTTCAATCTCTTTACGAAGCTCTGAAACACGAGCAGCAACTGCTCCCTTGTCTCCAGCACCTTCGATAATTGTTGTTGCATCCTTTGAGACCACGATGCGACGTGCGCGACCTAGGTCTTCAAGAGTTGCAGCATCTAACTTCATTCCTACTTCAGCTGAAATAACTTGTCCGCCAGTAAGTGTTGCGATGTCTTGCAACATTGCTTTACGACGATCACCAAAGCCGGGTGCCTTAACGGCAACAGAGGCAAAGACGCCACGCATACGGTTAACAACCAGCGTAGATAGAGCTTCACCTTCGATGTCATCGGCGATGATTAATAGTGGCTTTGATGCTGCAGATACCTTCTCAAGAATAGGAAGCAAATCTGCGAGCGCAGAGATTTTTCCAGCTGAGATTAATACGTATGCATCTTCAAGGATTGACTCCATACGATCTTGATCTGTTACAAAGTATGGAGAAATGTAGCCCTTATCGAACTGCATACCTTCAGTAAATTCCAGATCCAAACCAGTTGTAGATGCTTCTTCTACAGTGATAACGCCATCTTTGCCGACGCGATCCATTGCCTCAGAGATCAAATCTCCGATTGCGCGATCTTGAGCAGAGATAGTTGCAACATCGGCAATCTGTGCCTTGCCACTTACTGGTGTTGCTTGTGCGCGAAGTTTGTCTGATACTGCAGCAACTGCCGCTTCGATTCCAGCTTTGATATCCATTGGCTGTGCGCCAGCGGCTAAGTTGCGGATTCCTTCTTTGACCATTGCCTGTGCAAGTACGGTCGCAGTTGTTGTTCCATCACCAGCAACATCGTTGGTCTTAGTTGCAACTTCTTTAACTAACTGTGCGCCCATGTTTTCAACTGGATCAGAGAGTTCAATCTCTTTAGCAATTGTCACACCATCATTTGTGATGATTGGAGCGCCGAATGATTTAGCGATAACTACGTTACGACC
>WLHW01000018.1 GCA_009702525.1 Actinomycetota bacterium | reverse complement strand
CCTTACTGCTCCAGCGCCGATTGATGTTATTGAACTACCTATTTGAAACCAATAATCTTGAGCACAAGCAGATGCTGCCTAAGTATTTAGAGCAGAGCCGTGAGCGTGTTTTGGCATTCTTGACAGATGTAAGAGGATAGAGACATGAGCAACAAGGAGATATTGATTCTGACTGGCATGTCAGGTGCGGGACGCTCCACGGTGGCACATGCTTTGGAAGATCTTGGTTGGCATGTTGTCGACAACTTACCGCCATCACTTGTTCCAGACTTAGTTGGTAAAGGCTCAGGCCCGGACGGTAAAGAGTTCGCCGTAGTTGTAGATGTCCGTGGCGGTCATTTTTTCGATGAATTAATACTAGCGTTGGATTCTTTGAAGAAGAATGGTTCTGCATATCGACTCGTCTTTTTAGATGCCACTGATCAAGCGTTGGTTCAGCGATTTGAATCAACACGTAGACCACATCCATTGCAAGGAACAGATCGCATCCTCGATGGCATCTCACGTGAACGAATTAAATTAGAGGTAGTCAAATCCCAGTGCGACATTGCCATTGATACGAGCAATCTGAACGTCCATCAGTTGGAGAAGAGAATCGGTGAGATTTTTGGTGGAGGCAAGATTCGGGGTATGCGAATTAATGTATTATCTTTCGGTTATAAATATGGAATCCCAGTTGATTCAGATTTAGTTGTTGACTGTCGATTTATTCCAAATCCGCATTGGATCCCAGAACTTCGTCCTTTAACGGGTTTAACGTCGCAAGTGAGTGAGAAAGTATTGGGTAGTCCAGGGGTCTCACAGTTCGTGACAGATTATGTTCGACTCGTTACATCGATGACTCCTGGATATATGCAGGAGGGTAAAAAATTCTTAACCATTGCCGTTGGCTGCACTGGAGGCAAGCATCGAAGTGTGGCAATCACGCAAGAGATTGTGCGACAACTTGCCGCTACTGGTGAAGATTTAACTGCACACGCTACTCATCGAGATATAGGGCGAGAATAGTTGTGAGCAAAGTTGTTGCTCTGGGCGGTGGTCATGGTTTAGCCGCTACCTTGTCGGCGCTGCGTGAAATCACACCTGAAATAACTGCCATAGTCACGATTGCTGACAACGGTGGATCAAGTGGTCGACTTCGAGAAGAGTTTTCAATTTTTCCACCGGGAGATTTACGCATGGCCCTAGCTGCTTTATGCGCCGATGATGAGTGGGGTCGTACATGGGCCAACATCATGCAGCACCGATTTGTTAGTGAAGGCGCACTCAATGGCCATGCGATGGGTAACTTACTTTTAGCATCATTATGGAATGACGGTGAAGATCCAGTCATTGGCCTTGATCGAGTTGGTTCCTTGTTGAAAGTGATAGGTCGCGTGCTTCCAATGGCTAGCGTCCCTTTAGATATTGAAGGAACTTTTAATACTTCGACCGGTCGTATAGTTATACGCGGCCAAAAAGAGGTAGCTACGGCAAAGGGACGCATTGAATCATTGCGAGTAATTCCAGAAAATCCTGCTCCACGCCTTGAAGCGCTCACTGCAATTCGCGTAGCAGATTGGATCACGATGGGTCCTGGCTCCTGGTTTTCAAGTGTGATGCCCCATCTTCTAGTTCCCATGCAGCTCGATGCCCTTGAGCGCACAAAGGCGAAGAAGATTTTGATTCTTAACTTAGATGCCCACTCCAATACCTCAGGGGAGGAGTTTGCCGGATCCACTCCGGAGGAGCATTTAGAGTTTTTCCATTCTTACGCCCCCAATCTATCTATCGACTATTTTCTCGTCGATCGATCAGTGGTCCGCAATGAAAATACCTTGGCCCAGATGGCCAGAACGCTTGGTGGACAGGTTGTTGCAGTAGATATACGAAAAGCTCCAGGTAGCGTCCATCATGATGTCTCTCAATTAGCTCTTCATTTGGGCCACATTATGCGCCAAAGTTTGGTTGGATAAGCCCATGGCAATGACCGCATCAGTAAAGGACGAGCTCAGTCGAATCTCCATCACTAAACCATGTTGCCGTAAAGCTGAGGTCTCTTCTCTCCTTCGTTTCGCAGGTGGACTTCACATTGCAGCCGGCAAGATTGTTATTGAGGTTGAACTCGATACTTCCCAGAGCGCACGACGTTTACGAAAAGATATTGCCGATATTTATGGGCACGATAGTGATCTCGCTGTCCTCTCATCGAGTGGTTTACGCAAAGGTTCACGCTATGTAGTTCGCGTGATTGAATCCGGAGATGCACTTGCCAGACAAACTGGTTTAGTGGATTCGCATGGCCGACCTGTTCGTGGTCTACCTCCACAAGTTGTCTCTGCTGCGATCTGTGATTCAGAAGCCGCGTGGCGCGGAGCATTTATTGCACACGGTTCACTGACCGAACCAGGACGTTCTTCATCTTTGGAAATCACGTGTCCTGGACCCGAAGCCGCACTTGCACTCGTTGGCGCAGCACGTCGCATGGGAATTGTTGCTAAAGCACGCGAAGTCCGCGGAGTAGATCGTGTCGTGATTCGCGATGGCGATGCAATCGGAGTTCTACTCACTCGCTTAGGTGCCCATGAATCTGTTCTAGCGTGGGAAGAGCGACGAATGCGCCGTGAAGTTCGCGCAACTGCTAACCGTCTGGCTAACTTTGATGATGCTAACTTGCGTCGATCTGCGCGAGCAGCGGTGGCAGCATCTGCACGTGTTGCGCGAGCGATGGAGATTCTTGGAGCAACGATTCCAGACCACCTGAAAGAGGCCGGTGAACTACGCATTAATCACGGCCAGGCCTCACTGGAAGAGTTAGGTTCATTGGCCAGTCCTCCCATGACCAAGGACGCGATTGCTGGGCGAATTAGACGGTTGTTGGCCATGGCCGATAAACGCGCCAGCGAGCTAGGAATTCCAGATACCGAGAGTGGACTTTCGCCCGATCTTTTGAATTAAAGATCGTACTGAAGAGTTCATCCGTGAGCCACTGCTAGGATTATCCCTAAGACCCCAACGTTGTGGCTGTCAGAGAAACCACCAACGGTTGGGCCTTTTTTATGTGGCCCTCCACTAGCAGCAAGGACAATTGTGATGATTAATGTCGGAATCAACGGCTTTGGACGTATCGGACGTAACTTCTTTCGAGCAGCTCTAGCTAATCCAGAAATCAATATCGTCGGAATCAACGACCTCACACCGAATGAGACGTTAGCGCACCTACTCAAATACGATTCAATTTTGGGCCGCTTAGGTCTACCAGTAACTTTTACTGAAGACTCTATTACCGTTGATGGAAAAATGATCAAGGTATTTTCAGAGCGCGATCCAGCAAACTTGCCATGGGCAGCGCTCAAGGCCGATGTCGTGATCGAATCCACTGGCCACTTCACAAATGCTGCCGATGCTGGCAAGCACATCACTGCCGGCGCTAAGAAAGTAATTATCTCAGCCCCTGCAACTGACGAAGACATCACAATCGTGATGGGCGTGAACCATGAGAAGTACGATCCAGCAAGCCATCACATTATTTCAAATGCATCATGTACGACTAACTGCCTCGCGCCAATGGCAAAGGTTCTCAATGATAATTGGGGAATTGTTAAAGGTTTAATGACGACCATTCATGCGTACACAAATGATCAGGTAATTCTGGATTTCCCACACAAGGATCTGCGCCGAGCACGTGCTGCAGCTACTAACATGATTCCAACATCGACAGGTGCAGCAAAGGCAATCGCACTAGTACTGCCTGAACTTAAGGGCAAGCTAGATGGGTATGCCATGCGTGTTCCAGTGCCAACTGGTTCGGCTACAGATTTAACGGTTGAGTTAGCTAAAGAGGCCACTGCGGCCGAGATCAACGCGGCCATGAAAGCTGCAGCCAATGGCGCGCTCAAGGGCTATTTAACCTATACAGAAGATCCAATCGTTTCCTCAGATATCGTGACAGATCCTTCTTCGTGCGTTTTTGATTCGGGTCTTACAAAAGTCATTGGTAATCAAGTCAAGGTTGTTGGTTGGTATGACAATGAGTGGGGTTATTCAAACCGCCTAGTCGATCTAATCAGTTATGTTGGCAAAACTCTCTAATGTCAGATGTAGTACATCTTGATGTAGTTGGTAAGCGCGTCTTTTTACGTTGTGATCTTAATGTTCCATTGAAAGATGGAGTGATCAAAGATGATGGTCGTATTAAAGCCTCGCTTCCAACTATTCAACTTCTCCTTTCAAAAGGTGCCAGCCTTGTAATTGCTGCACATTTAGGGCGACCAAAGGGTGAATCAAAGCCAGAGCTTTCGTTAGCGCCAGTGGCTCAACGGTTAAGTGAATTACTTGGTCAGCCAGTTCAATTTAATGGTCACGTTGTTGGAGATGTTGCCAGCAAAGCTGCAGCATCCTTACTGCCTGGTGAGATTTTGCTTCTTGAAAATATTCGTTTTAGCGCAGCTGAAACAAGTAAAGATGAAGCCGAGCGCCAGGTTCTAGCTAAAGAGTTGGCAGCACTTGCCGATATTTATGTGGGAGATGGATTCGGTGCAGTCCATCGTAAACATGCATCGGTCTATGACTTACCTAAACTATTGCCACATGTTGCAGGTCTTTTAGTATCTGCCGAAGTGCAGGTCCTTAAGAAGTTAACGCAAAATCCAACTCGTCCCTATGGAGTTGTGCTTGGCGGGGCTAAAGTCTCAGACAAGTTAGGTGTGATAGAAAACCTGTTGAACAAAGTAGATGTCTTAGCTATTGGTGGCGGAATGGTCTTTACGTTTCTCGCCGCACAAGGCAAAGAAATCGGAACATCTCTCGTTGAGACAGAGATGATTGAAGTTGTGAAAGGAATTATCGAAAGCGCAAAAGCAAAAGGCGTCACACTAGTTTTACCAACTGACATCGTTGTTGCTCCAGCATTTGCTGCCGATGCACCTCCTACCCTTGTCGATGTTGATGCAATTCCAGCTGATCAGATGGGCTTAGATATTGGTCCAGTGTCGGCCGCTGCATTTGCCCATGAGATTGAGAAATGTTCAACTGTGTTTTGGAATGGGCCCATGGGAGTGTTTGAGTTTGCTAATTTTGCAGCGGGTACTAAAACCGTTGCTACAGCACTTACTAAGGTGTCAGGGATCTCTGTTGTTGGCGGGGGAGACTCAGCAGCTGCAGTGAGGGCGTTGGGTTTTGCTGATTCAGATTTCGGATATATTTCAACGGGTGGCGGAGCCTCCCTTGAGTATTTAGAGGGCAAGGAACTTCCTGGCCTTCAAGCACTTGGAATTTAAGGGGATACAGATGCGCAAGCCATTGATGGCCGGTAACTGGAAGATGAATTTGAATCATCTTGAAGCAATTGCAGTCGCCCAGAAACTTGTTTACGGATTAAATGACAAGGATTACGACGCCGTCGATGTTGCGATAATTCCTCCTTTCACCGACATTCGTTCTATTCAAACACTCATCGATGGTGATCGACTTCGCCTAACTTATGGCGCCCAAGATCTTTCACCAGAGGCAAGTGGTGCATTCACTGGAGACATCTCAGCTTCAATGCTGCACAAGTTGGGTTGCACATATGTTCTGGTCGGTCACTCAGAGCGTCGTGCTATTCATAATGAAAGTGATGCACTCATTAATCGTAAAATTAAAGCAGCTCTTGCACATGAGTTAACTCCAATTTTCTGCGTAGGCGAAGAGCTTTCAATTCGTGAATCTGGAGCACATGTCAGTCACGTAGTTCGTCAGATTCGTGCCGGACTAGAAAACTTAACTAAGCCAGAGTTGAAAAAGATCGTTATCGCCTACGAACCTGTCTGGGCTATTGGTACAGGTAAGACTGCAACTCCCGAAGATGCCCAAGAAGTCTGCGCGGCGATTCGCGAAGAGATTGAAAATATCGGCTCACCAGAGATTGCCGCAGCTATGCGAATTCTCTATGGAGGATCTGTGAAGTCGGGCAATATCGCTGAGATCATGAAAAAAGCTGATGTTGACGGTGCACTTATTGGGGGAGCCAGCCTGGACCCTGAAGAGTTGGCACAAATTGTTAAGTTCTACGCTCAAGCCGAGTAAGTACTAACCAGCTTTTACGGGTATCCTTACCCTCTACGAAACAAGGAGTTTACGAACCGTGAAACTAGCTCTCTCAATTCTGCTTATCATTACGAGTGTTCTTATGATCCTTCTAGTCCTTTTGCACAAGGGCAAGGGCAGCGGATTATCCGACTTGTTCGGTGGCGGCATTTCGTCAAACTACGGCGGCTCATCGGTTGTCGAGCGTAATTTAGATCGCATCACAATTGTTGTGGGCGGTCTTTGGTTTGCTTTGGTTGTAGCGCTCAGTCTTGTTCTTAAGTAAATCTAGCTACACTCAATAATTTTTTAAGGAGCATCACATGGCAAGTGCAATTCGCGGAAGCCGAGTCGGCGCCGGCCCAATGGGTGAAGCAGAGCGCGGTGATTCAATTGCTCGCGCTTATGTCTCATATTTTTGTGCCAATGGCCACGAAGTGCGTCCATCTTTTGCTGTTGAAGAGACGGTTGTTATTCCTGCCGAGTGGGACTGTCCAAAGTGTGGTTATCCTGCAGGTCGCGATCGAAATAATCCACCGAGTCCAATTAAGAATGAACCATATAAGACTCACCTTGCCTACGTTAAAGAGCGTCGCACTGATGCCGAAGGTGAGCGTTTATTAGAAGAGGCGTTACGTAAACTTCGCGGTGATGACGAAGATTAAAGAGATTTAGCAGCTTCAAGAAGTTGATCAATACCCACTCGCCGATTTGTTAGATTAAATCGAAGGAGTGGGTATTTTCTTGAGACAAGCGCATTGCCGTCCCCAAGTGCTTGAGCGGCAACGAGAGTTGCAAAACCAAAAACCTGTCCAGGAATAGCAATATCTTTCTCTACGTTGCCGGTTATTTGCAAGAAAGCTCCATTGCGCTGACCACCCTTATGGAACTGCCCAGTTGAATGCAAGAAGCGGGGACCCCACCCAAATGTCACTGGGCGAGAAGATTTTTGCTCCAGCAGCTCTCGGATCTCGATAATCTTCGCATCATCTTTGCGATCTAGATAAGCCATTACTGCGATGTAACCATCTTTGGGAATTGATTGAATAAAACTCGCCAACGTTGTAGCAAGTGAGGCACTAGAGCCAAAAACTTCAACTGCCCCATCAACGGCATCGGGGACAAATTTGGGCATTACCCCCGACCACTTATTTAATAGCAGGGAGGTTGCTTCTTTGGCCTCGGTAACATTTGGTTGATTAAAAGGATCTATTGCAAGTGCTGCCCCAACTAGCGCTGTTACCCACTCCCAGATAATGAACTGCGAGGCTAAATCTGCCTCGACAACCAAATCCGCTTCACCGGCATAGGCAATCGAGAAGTAGGAATTCTTACTTGGCTTATCAATCACAACGGGTAGACGTCCAACTTGCTCTTTACCCGTGGATTCAGCCACTAACTGTTCGGCCCAATCACTTAAGCCCGGCATCGATGATCCGTAGTCACAATACGTCATGTATTGGCCCGAGAGATAAGTAATTGCATATGCCATATCTACAACATCGGATGGATCTTTTAAGAAGGCGCTCTTAGTTTCACTAGCGTTATCTAGAAGTACAGATACGTCCACACCAATCAGGGCAGCGGGAACTAAACCAAATGCACTGAGCACACTAAAACGTCCACCGACATTCGGATCTGCATTTATTACAGTAAAACCTTTTTCACGTGAACTTTTATCAAGAGGTGAAGCTGGATCAGTCACAATCACAATGTGACTCGTAGGTGCAAGACCGGCGTCAATAAATCGCTGTTCGAAAAGAGCACGTTGGGAAGCGGTTTCAATAGTAGAACCTGATTTAGAGCTGACCACAACAAGAGTTTTCGAAAGATCACCCGTAAGCGCGTGGGCAATATAGTGAGGATCGGTTGAGTCAAGGATAAATAACTCCTTATCGAAGCTTTGCGCAATAACTTCTGGACCTAATGACGAGCCACCCATTCCACACAATACGATCCTCGTTTTATCGCGGTGTTTGGCGCATAGCGCATCCAGTTGTGGCAATAACTCTCGTGAAGTTTCGGGTAGATCAATCCAGTTCAGGCGGATTGAGGCTTCGGGTGCAGCTGCTGCTCCCCAAATCGTTGAGTCCTTTTTTGCTAAACGGTTATGGAAATTCAGTAAATCGCTGTACCGAGTATCAGTTCTATCAATTTTTGAAATTGCCCTGCCTCGTAAATTCATCATAGTTTTTGAGCGGTCTCCAAAGTAGTCAGTAACTCTTGCCAAGCTTGAGCAAATTTTTTGACGCCATCAATCTCTAACTCAGTAGTAATTGCATTTAACGAGATTCCCAATTGAGAAAGTGCAGTGAATACTTCAACTGCTTGACTGTAATTTTGCGAAATTGTGTCACCACGTACAACAGCATGGTCGATAACTGCATCCAGAGTATTTTGAGGCATTGTGTTGACGGTTTCAGGAGCAATGAGTTCAACTACATATCGCGTGTCATCGTAGGTTGGGTCTTTCACACCCGTAGATGCCCATAAAGGACGCTGCTTATGTGCGCCACGCTCGACTTGGGCCAACCACCGTGGTGAGCTGAACTTTTCTTCAAAAAGTTGGTAGGCAAGATGCGCATTGGCTATCGCAGCTTTACCTAGTAGCTCTAGCGCTTGTGGGCCACCGTTGGCTTTTAGCAGCGCATCTACGGAACTATCGATTCTGCTGACGAAGAAGGATGCGACTGAGTGAACATGTGAAGGATTGGTGGCCTTCTCTATACCCGAAATGAAAGCATCGACGACTGCTCCATATCGCTTAACTGAAAAAATAAGTGTCACGTTGACACTTATTCCTGCGGCAATCAACTCTGTTATTGCTGGAAGTCCTTCAATTGTCGCTGGAACTTTAATCATGACATTTGGGCGATCCACAATCTGCCACAGTTCTTTGGCTGCTTCGATTGTTCCAGCGGTGTCATGAGCAAGTCGAGGATCTACTTCGATACTAACCCGGCCCTCGACACCCTTGGTTGCAGAGTAAATATCCTTAAATAAATCACATGCATGTCGAACATCATCGGTAGTCAGGCGCTTAACGCATTCATCGACGGAGACATTGGCCATTGCTGCGATATCGCTTGCATATTCGCTGGCTCCGGCAATTGCCGCCGCGAAAATACTCGGATTAGTAGTTACTCCAACTACACCGGATTGAGCTATGCGAGAGGGGAGGGAGTGCGCGTCTGTTCCAGTGAGTTTTGCTCGAGAAAGATCATCTAGCCAAATCGATGTACCGTAACGTGCAACATCTTTCACACTCATGCTAACGCTGCTTTGATACGCTCGGTAATAGCTTCAACAGAGAAACCAAACTCTTTAAAGAGGCGTTGTGCATCAGCTGAAGCGCCATAGTGTTCTATTGAAATGGATAGACCTCTATCTCCAATTAATTCACGCCATCCCTGCGCGATTCCTACTTCGATACTCACTTTGAGTGGAATTGATTGAGGTAAAACTAACTCTTTATATGCATCATCTTGTTCGGCAAACCATTCAAGACATGGAGCACTTACAACACGGGCGGCAATACCTTGTGCTGAAAGCGCGCTTTGCACATCTAAAGCCAGACTGACCTCTGAACCAGTGGCGATCATAATTACTTGCGCTGCTGGTGCATCTTTAAGAATGTAGGCACCGCGGGAAACTCCAGTTGCTGGAGCGCAGTCGGTTCTATCGAACACTGGCAGATTTTGGCGAGAGAGCAGAAGTCCGGCAACACGGTTACGAGTAATGATCCGCTTCCACGCTTCGGCAACTTCATTGGCATCACCCGGACGAATAACATCTAAGCCAGGAATCGCACGCAAGGCGGCAAAGTGCTCGATGGGTTGATGCGTTGGACCATCTTCACCCACACCGATTGAGTCATGCGTCCACACAAAGATTGGCGCAATCTTCATCAATGCAGCAAGGCGCACAGATGGTCGCATGTAGTCGCTGAACACGGCAAAAGTTCCAGCAAAAGGTCGAGTCAATCCATGAAGTGTGATGCCATTGAGAATTGCGCCCATGGCATGCTCGCGGATTCCAAAGTGAATAATTCGTCCGTAAGGATTGGCACCTTTGATCGCACTACTTTTCGGCAAGAAAGATCCACCATTATCAATGCTGGTGTTATTGGATCCAGCTAAATCCGCAGAACCTCCCCATAGTTCAGGAAGTGCTTTGGCTATGGCATTAATGACATCTCCAGATGCTGCACGGGTGGCGACATTTTTTCCTGGGGCAAAAACTGGAATGCCAGCATCCCACTGAGGTGGAAATTCTCGTTTGCGTAAGCGCTTGAGCAAGACTGCTGAGTCCTTGTGCTCGTTTTCCCAAACTAAGAAGTCGGTATCCCATTTTTTTCGTACGGTGCCAGCACGAGATTTAACTTTTCTCACATGTTCCAAAACTTCATCTGGCATTGCAAAACTTTCTTCAGGATCTAGGCCGAGAAGTTTTTTAGTTTCCGCAACTTCTGTTTCGCCAAGAGCTGAACCGTGCGATTTTCCGGTCCCGCGCAAAGTTGGTGCGGGCCAAGCAATAACACTCTTAAGTCTAATGAGGGTTGGCTTTGTCTTTTCACTTTTCGCTGTAACCATTGCCGCATCGAGTGCGGATATATCTACATTTCCATCGTCGAGAGTGGCAACTTCAACTACGTGCCAACCATATGCGCGATAACGCATAGAAACATCTTCAGTAAATGCATTATGTGTATCGCCCTCAATTGAAATTCTATTGTCATCGTAGATGACATTTAAATTACCGAGTTCTTGAGTTCCAGCTAGAGATGATGCTTCAGCGCTGATTCCTTCTTGAAGATCTCCGTCAGAACAAATGACCCAGATTGAGTGATCAAAAGGCGAACTACCTTCTGGTGCATCTGGATCGAGTAAGCCACGCTCATAACGTGCAGCCATCGCCATTCCTACAGCCGTTGCAACGCCTTGGCCCAAAGGCCCGGTCGTCATTTCTACGCCAGCTGTATGACCAAACTCAGGATGTCCAGGTGTTAGTGAACCCCATGTTCTGAAACTCTTGAGGTCATCCATCTCCAAGCCGTACCCACTGAAAAACAGTTGCGTATATAACGTTAATGACGAGTGGCCACAGGAGAGAATAAATCTGTCGCGCCCAAGCCATGAAGGATCAGATGGATCGTGAACTAAGTGCCGCTGGAAAAGTGTGTAAGCAACAGGAGCAAGAGACATTGCGGTACCGGGGTGACCATTACCAACTTTTTGCACTGCATCTGCAGCTAGTGCGCGTGCATAAGAGATGGCTCGGTCATCTAGTTCAGTCCAACCAGGCAGTGAAGTCATTAAGCAGATACCTTTTCTTCTCGTTGAACCGTTAACCAAACGCGCCAAGCAATGATCCAGACTATTGCCGATCCGGCTAAGTGCGTAGCAACTAGTAATTCAGGTACGCCTTGCACATACTGAATAACTCCTATTAGGCCTTGAGCAATTGAAGCGATGAAAAAAATTCTCAAGATACTTTTTGTTTGTTCAGAAACGTGAGGCGCAAAATAAAAAGCGATAGAGAAAAGTAATAAAAACGCTACCGCACCTCCATGTAGTTGTGCAGCATTTTGAATACGTATATGTAATCTAGGTGCATTAATATCTCCTGCGTGCGGACCAGCGCCAGTTACGACTGTACCTAAAACTATGACAAAAGCGCTCAACGTTATGTGCACGCGAGAAAAAATATCCGCAGTCAGTGGAGATAACTTTTTCTGAGCTGGAATTTTGCGTCGGGTATAAAGTGAGGTTGCACCAGCGATTAAAACTGTTGTTAACAAATAGTGACTTGCGACTGCTATGGGATTCAATTGCACAAGAACTGTAATTCCGCCAAGAATTCCCTGGCCAAAAATTCCAAGAAATTGTCCCGCAGCCAACACTCTTAAATCTTTTCTTCCCGCACGCAGAACCGCAATAAGCGTTACAAGTGCGGCGGCTACAAGGACAAAAGTAAGCAAACGATTGCCGAATTCAATCCACGAATGAAGATGACCTTCAGCTTGGCCAGGAACAGGAACGTACGAGCCAGGGGTGCACTCTGGCCACGTTGGGCAGCCCAATCCGGATCCAGTCAGGCGGACGCCACCACCAGTCACCATGATTGCGGCTTGTAAAAAGAGAAGGATGCCGCTTGCCGGAGCTAGAATCCGTAGCGCCAGTGTGCGAGATCTGCTCATGGCCTAACCTTATTGCTCTGTGTCACTACGGCGTCGAAGTGGCTAATAGTGTCGAATTAGGACACAATACTGTTGTGAAATTGACTCCTGACATGCTGGCCCCTAAGGGCGAGGATCGACGCACACGGGAGTTAGTCGCTCGGTCAATTTTGGAAAACGGTCCATCGAGTGCTGCCACTCTGTCGGTGAGATTAGGACTTACTCCAGCTGGAATTCGCAGGCATTTAGATCTACTTGTGGCCGATGGGATTCTTCAGGCCCGTCAGCCACAATCGAGTGTGGTTCGTGGTCGTGGCCGGCCCTCAAAAGTTTTTCTTATGTCCGATGAGGGTCGGGAAAAATTTGAGCACTCGTATGATGATTTAGCCGTTGCGGCGTTGAAATTTATGTCGGCGCAATTAGGTGAACACATGGTTCAAGCATTTGCAGAATCACGAGCAGAAGATATCGAACGTAAGGCAACTATTGCGCTGGCTAAAAAACCTTCTAAAAACGAAGCACTTGCAGTTTTTTTAACTGAGCAGGGATATGCAGCGACTATCCATACAAAGCCGATGGGCGAGGAGTTATGCCAACATCACTGCCCTATAGCGCACGTTGCTGCTGAGTTCCCTCAACTCTGTGAAGCCGAGACTGAAGCTCTCTCCAGAGTCCTTGGTACACATGTTCAGCGTTTGGCAACTATCGCTCATGGCGATGGTGTGTGTACAACATTTATTCCAACACCTGCAACATCCACTTCAAAAAACCGAAAGGTACGTGCATGACAACTACGCATCCAGAACTCGATGGCCTCGGAAATTATGAGTACGGTTGGTCAGATAAGAGCGAGGTCGGAACTAATGCTCGACGTGGCATTAATGAAGATGTTGTGCGCGATATTTCAGAGAAGAAGTCCGAGCCTCAGTGGATGCTCGATCTACGCTTAAAAGGCTTAGCTCTCTTTGAAAAGAAGCCTATGCCAAACTGGGGTTCTGATCTTTCAGGAATTTTCTTTGACACAATCAAATACTTTGTACGCTCAACTGAAAAGCAAGCTGCGACATGGGATGACTTGCCTGAAGAAATTAAGAATACTTACGATCGTCTAGGAATTCCTGAAGCTGAAAAACAACGCCTAGTGTCGGGTGTAGCTGCTCAATATGAATCAGAAGTGGTTTATCACTCTATTCGGGAAGATTTAGCTGCCCAAGGCGTTATCTTCTTAGATACAGATACTGCGCTCAAAGAGCACCCAGAGTTATTTAAAGAGTATTTTGCAACGGTTATTCCAGTTGGCGATAACAAGTTTGCAGCACTCAATACGTCAGTCTGGTCGGGTGGCTCGTTCATTTATGTTCCCAAGGGCGTACATGTAGATATTCCACTGCAGGCCTACTTCCGAATCAATACTGAGAACATGGGTCAGTTTGAACGTACCCTTATTATTGCGGATGAAGATTCTTACATTCATTATGTTGAGGGTTGCACAGCCCCAATCTACAAATCAGATTCTTTACACTCGGCCGTCGTTGAGATCGTTGTTAAAAAAGGCGCACGTGTGCGTTACACAACAATTCAAAACTGGTCTAACAACGTCTATAACTTGGTGACAAAGCGCGCTACTTGTGCTGAAGGTGCAACCATGGAATGGGTCGATGGAAACATCGGTTCTAAGGTAACTATGAAGTACCCAGCAATCTTTTTAATGGGACCACATGCAAAAGGCGAGACACTTTCTTTAGCATTTGCTGGTGAAGGACAACACCAGGATTCTGGCGCCAAGATGGTCCATGCTGCGCCCTATACATCATCATCAGTTATCTCTAAATCTGTTGCACGAAATGGTGGACGCACTTCATATCGCGGACTTGTACAGGTTCAAGAAGGTGCTCATCACTCAAAGAGCACAGTTAAATGTGATGCTTTACTAGTCGATACGATTTCACGCTCTGATACATATCCTTACGTCGATATTCGTGAGGATGACGTTTCTATGGGCCATGAAGCTACAGTTTCAAAGATTAGTGATGATCAACTCTTCTATTTAATGTCGAGAGGTCTGACCGAAGATGAAGCAATGGCCATGATTGTTCGCGGCTTCATCGAACCTATCGCTCGCGAACTTCCAATGGAGTACGCCTTAGAGCTCAATCGACTTATTGAACTTCAAATGGAAGGCGCAGTTGGTTAATGTCAGTCTTAACTACAAATTATTTAACTCCAACTGGACGCGAAGAAGCGTGGCGCTTTACACCGCTTAAGCGACTTCGCGGACTCCATGATGGAACCGCGGTAATCGGTGATCGTCATTCACTGATTTCCCAAGGTCAGTTGCCTGCAGGTGTTTCATTTAGTCGTGAAACCCTGGCCCCTTTGGCTTCCAGTGATGACATCATTATTGAACGCATTAGGGGAGCCGTATCAGATGTAGCACACCTTTCTATAGCAAGCAATACAGAGGTACACGAACCTATTTTTCTTGGCCGCGGTGTAGGTGCAATTGATTCAGCGGAGTTTTCACGCGTACGAATCTCACTCGGCAGCCATGCCGTAGCAACTGTCGTTATTGAAAACACTGGCGATACGGTTCTTGCCGAGGACTTAGAGATTTCACTTGCACCTGGTGCATCATTGAAGTTCATCACTCTGCAAGAGTTCGATTCTGCCTCTGTCTATACCGCGCGACATCATGCCGTCGTGGATAAAGATGCAACGTTTAAATCCATCACAGTCACTGTTGGTGGAGATGTTGTTCGTATTCTTCCAACTGTTGAATTTATCGCACCTGGTGGTTCAGTTGAACTTCTTGGTGTCTACTTCGCAACCACTGGCCAATTCTTTGAACACAGAATGCATGTTGATCACGCAGTTCCAAACGCAAAATCTCGCGTGAACTTTAAAGGTGCTTTAGCTGGACGCGATGCACATACTGTCTGGATTGGCGACGTCCTCATTCGTGCTGTCGCTGAAGGAACTGATACTTACGAACTGAACCGCAACTTACTTTTGAGTGATGGTGCGCGTGCCGATTCGGTCCCTAATTTAGAGATTGAGACTGGTGAGATTGTTGGTGCTGGCCATGCAAGTACAACAGGTCGATTCGATGACGAGCAGCTTTTCTATTTGATGTCTCGCGGCATTACTTTAGAAAATGCCCGACGTCTCGTTGTTCGCGGATTCTTCAATGAGATCGTAAATGAGATTGCGGTTGAATCCATTCAAGAGCGATTGATGAATCGTATTGATGCAGAGCTAGAACGGGCCGGTGCGTAAATGGCTGACCTTCAACTGGATCAACTTGCTGACGGTAAGCCTGTCAAGCTTGAAAAAAACGGTAAGACTATCTGTGTGACTCGCATTGGAGACGAAGTATTTGCAATCGATGACACATGTTCACACTCTGAAGCCTCTTTGTCTGAAGGCGATGTCACTGATTACAAGATTGAATGCTGGCTTCACGGAGCTGAGTTCGATCTTCGTACTGGAGAAGCCGTTACTTTGCCGGCCAATATCCCACTTGAAACTTATTCAGTAACAGTAAATGCAAATTCCGTCACAGTCGAGATTTAGGAGATTTAAAGATGAGCACATTAGAGATTCGTAACTTGCAGGTATCGGTAAATACCGACGCTGGTGCCGTAGATATTCTTAAAGGAGTAGACCTAACAATCAACTCGGGAGAAACTCACGCCATCATGGGCCCTAACGGCTCAGGTAAATCGACATTGGCTTACTCAATCGCCGGCCACCCTAAATACACAATTGTTGGCGGAACTGTAACGCTCGATGGGGCAGATGTCTTAGAGATGACCGTTGATGAGCGGGCCAAGGCAGGTCTCTTCCTTGCCATGCAGTATCCAGTAGAAGTACCTGGAGTTTCAGTCTCTAACTTTTTGCGTACGGCTGCTACCGCACTTCGTGGTGAAGCACCTAAACTGCGAACATGGGTAGCAGAAGTCAAAGATGCGATGGAAGCGCTCAACATGGATCCAGCATTTGCTACGCGCAATGTCAATGAAGGTTTCTCAGGAGGCGAAAAGAAGCGCCATGAAATCATGCAACTAGAACTCTTGCGTCCGAAGATCGCTATTTTGGATGAGACAGATTCCGGTCTTGACGTGGATGCTCTTCGAATCGTTTCTGAAGGTGTTAACCGCGCTAAGGAAAATAACAATCTTGGTGTCCTGTTGATTACTCACTACACGCGTATTCTTAAATACATTAAGCCTGATTTCGTGCATGTTTTTGCTAATGGCCATATCGTCGAAGAGGGTGGCCCAGATTTGGCAGATAAGCTCGAGGCAAACGGCTACGCAGATTATGTGACCAAGTAGAAACCATATGACATTCTCGCCAAAGGTCGTGCGCAAAGATTTTCCAATCTTTGAGCGCACGATCCGCGACGGAAAAAGATTGGTCTATTTAGATAGTGGTGCTACAAGTCAAAAACCGTTATCGGCTATTGAGGCTGAAAGTAATTTCTATAAATTTCATAATGCAGCTGTCCACCGGGGTGCTCACCAGCTAGCAGAGGAAGCTACCGATGCATACGAAGGTGCACGTGAAATCGTTGCGGAGTTTTTGGGTTCACCCGGAGGCGCTGACGAAATAGTCTTTACTAAAAGTGCTACTGAGTCTTTAAATCTTCTGGCATATGCCATGAGTAATGCACCAGCAGGAAATCGCTTTGCATTAACCTCTTCCGATCGAATCGTTGTTACTGAGATGGAACATCATGCCAATCTCATACCATGGCAGCAGTTATCTGCTCGAACAGGTGCTGAGTTAGCGTGGTTCAAAGTTACGCCAGATTCGCGCTTAGATTTATCCAATATCAACGAAGTGATTACGGAAAACACAAAAGTTGTATCTGTTACTCATCAGTCTAATGTTTTAAGCACTATCAATCCACTCGATGCAATAGTTGCTCGTGCTCATGACGTAGGTGCAGTAGTTATTTTGGATGCCTGCCAGTCTGCTCCCCACATGACAATTGATGTAAAGGCACTTGGCGTAGATTTCTTAGCATTCTCAGGCCACAAAGCCCTTGGTCCAACAGGCATTGGCGTCTTGTGGGGACATATGAATTTGTTGGATGAATTACCGCCGTTTTTATTTGGTGGCTCCATGATTGAGACCGTCACCATGACGAGTGCAACGTGGGCACCAGTACCTCAGAAGTTTGAAGCCGGCGTTCCTAATATGGCGCAAGCAGTTGGCTTAGGCGCAGCGCTTAATTACTTAACTAATTTAGGCATGGATAACGTGCACAATCATGAAACCGAGTTGACGGGCTATTTATTGAAGAAAATGCTGGAGATCCCTGATATCCGCATTGTTGGCCCAACCGATACTCACATGCGCGGTGGAACCGTGTCATTTACAATCAAAGATATTCATCCACACGACATTGGGCAATATTTGGATAGCCAAGGAGTTGCCGTCAGAACTGGCCACCACTGTGCTTGGCCATTAGCGAAATGCATGAACGTCCCAGCTACTACTCGCGCCTCGCTGTATATCTACAACGATGAAGATGATGCTGATGCCCTTGTCTCTGCGATACTTGGTGCTCAGAAATATTTTGGGAGATTCTGATGGAATTAGATTCGCTATATCAAGAAGTGATTTTGGATCACTACAAGCATCCACAACACAAAGGCTTGAGCCCAACATTCAGCGCTCAGGTTAGCCACGTAAATACCAGTTGTGGCGATGAGATTATTCTCAATATTATTTT
>WLHW01000017.1 GCA_009702525.1 Actinomycetota bacterium | reverse complement strand
TAGAGGTGGAACAGGTTTAGGACTTTCTATTGCATTAGAAGATGCTCGACTTCACAATGGCGAACTAGAAGCATGGGGCCGCCCAGGCAAAGGTGCACACTTTGTTTTAACTCTACCTCGTAATATTGGTAATGGAATTAATTCTCGATTAATTAAACTTGTACCCGATGATTTTCATGGATAGTTTCCACAAGCTTGTGTAGTAAGAATGCATTTAGGCATATCGTATCTAAATGCGTTTCCTACATGAATTAAGTCAGCTCGTCTTTCCTACTCGCTGTTTTGGTTGTAACGCGATTGGTTTAACAATTTGCTCTACTTGTCGCAGGGAGTGGCATCCACACTATTATCTGACATACGTATCTTCGATTAAAGTTCATTCGGCGATTATTTATTCACCTACCGCTAGCAAAATTCTTTTAGCAGCCAAAGAAAGTGGAATTAGAGGTGCGGATATTTTGATTGTGGAGTCAATTATTCACGTTCTATCACAAGCAGATTTTTCTGACGTAGATGTTGCATTAGTTCCGATACCATCCTCGTCTTTATCCAAACGGCGTCGGGGACGGGCATTCATCATTGATATTGTGGATCAGATTGGTCAACAAACCTCGCTGCCCGTAATTAATGCCCTCGAATTAGCCCGACCTGTTAAGGATCAATCGGGCCTGCATAGTGCCGAGCGGGCAAAAAATATGAATGGGGCGATGCGCGTGCGTGCTGGTGTGATTCGCAGGGCCGACCTTGTCTTAATCGATGATGTCGTTACTACGGGGGCGACCCTGCGTGAGGCTGCCAGAGCCCTCACAGCAGCGGGATGTCACGTAGTTGGCTCAGTTACCGCTTGCGTGGCCCAACCTCTACGATAGGAGGCGCAACCTCGATGCTTCTTGAAAGGTTTTAGGCCATGTCAGCGTTTTTAGACAAGATCATGCGTGCCGGTGAAGGACGACTCCTTCGCGAGCTCAGCAAGGTCGTTGATGCTGTTAATGCCCAAGAAGCCCGAGTAAGTGCGCTCTCAGATGCCGAGCTACGCGATCAGACCAGTGCTTTTCAGACTCGCGCTGCCAATGGTGAGTCCCTCGACTCGATTCTGCCAGAGGCCTATGCCGTAGTCCGTGAAGCGGCTAAGCGCACACTTGGTCAACGCCACTACGACGTTCAAATTATGGGTGGTGCGGCACTGCATCGAGGAAATATTGCAGAAATGCGAACTGGTGAAGGTAAGACGTTAGTTGCAACGCTGCCATCGTATTTAAATGCTTTAGCTGGACGCGGTGTGCACGTTGTTACAACAAATGATTATTTAGCAGAGCGTGACAGTGAATGGATGGGTCGTATTCATCGATTCTTAGGTTTAAAGGTTGGCGTCATTCTCGCAAATATGACCCCAGCAGAACGACGTGAAGCTTATGCCGCCGATATTACGTATGGCACAAACAATGAATTTGGTTTCGATTATTTACGTGACAACATGGCATGGTCACTCGAAGAGTGTGTTCAGCGTGATCACTTTTTCGCAGTAGTAGATGAAGTTGACTCTATTTTAATCGATGAAGCTCGTACACCACTCATTATCAGTGGACCTGCAGATAAAGCCACAAAATGGTACGTAGAGTTTGCTAACCATGTTGGAAAATTACAGCGTGACGTTCACTATGAAGTAGATGAAAAAAAGAAGACAATAGGCATTCTCGAAGAAGGTGTAACTAAAGTCGAAGAGCTTTTGCGTATTGAGAATCTCTATGAAGCAGCAAATACGCCGATGATTGGTTATCTAAACAATGCAGTGCGCGCCAAAGAGCTATTCAAGCGCGATAAAGATTACGTTGTGATGAATGGCGAACTATTAATTGTTGATGAACACACCGGCCGCATGTTAGCTGGACGGCGTTATAGCGAAGGTTTACACCAGGCGCTAGAAGCAAAAGAGCGCATTGAAATTAAAGATGAAAACCAGACGTTAGCAACTATTACTCTGCAGAACTATTTCCGCCTCTACAGCAAGCTTTCTGGCATGACAGGAACGGCCATGACTGAGGCCTCAGAATTCCATCAGATATACAAACTTGGCGTTGTACCAATTCCAACTAACCGTGAAATGGTACGTATAGATGGCGCAGACTTGGTTTATAAGACCGAGGTCGGAAAGTTTGCTGCAGTAACTCAGGACATTGTTGAAAAGCATCGTAAGGGTCAACCAGTTTTAGTGGGTACCGTCAGTGTTGAAAAATCTGAGGAGCTTTCAGCGTTCTTAAGAAAATCAGGCGTTGCCCATGAAGTTTTGAATGCAAAGCATCACGAACGTGAAGCTGCAATCATTGCCCGCGCAGGCGTAAAGGGAGCAGTAACCGTTGCAACAAATATGGCAGGTCGCGGAACTGACATCATGTTGGGTGGCAACCCAGAGTTCATGGCTGACTTTGAACTTCAACGTCGCGGCATCTCTCCAGTAGATAATGCACCGGAGTATGAAGCAGCTTGGCCTGAAGAAATTGCACGTCAAAAAGCGGCAGTTGCCAAGGGACACGAAGAAGTTGTAGCTCTCGGTGGGTTATATGTTCTTGGAACCGAGCGTCATGAGTCTCGCCGTATTGATAATCAGCTGCGTGGTCGATCAGGTCGACAAGGCGATCCAGGTGAGTCTCGCTTCTATCTTTCTTTACAAGATGAATTGATGCGTCGATTTAACTCTGGAATGGTTGAGCGCTTCCTCACTGCAGCGGGAATTCCAGAGGATGCACCTATCGAATCAAAGATGGTCAGCAATGCAATTCGCTCTGCTCAGACCCAAGTTGAAGCCCAGAACTTTGAAATGCGTAAAAACGTATTGAAGTATGACGATGTAATGAATAGGCAGCGTCAAGTTGTCTATGGTGAACGTCGAATGGTTCTAGAGGGCGAAGATATTAAGGACCAAGTTGCAGTCTTTGTTAGCGAAACTTTAGAAGCATATGTTGCTGCAGCCACATCTCATGGCTATGCCGAGGAATGGGATTTCGAAACACTATGGGCTGCCATCAAGACTATTTATCCGATCTCATTTAGCGTAAAAGAGTTAATTGCGCAGGTCGGCACGATTAGTGCGGTGGATGAAGCCTATTTAACTGCTCGAATTGTTGAGGACTGTCAGAAGGCTTATGCCCGCCGCGAGGAATCATTAGGCTCAGAAGTCATGCGAGAACTTGAAAGAAAAGTTCTACTCTCTGTCTTAGATCGTAAATGGCGCGAACATCTCTATGAAATGGATTATTTACAAGAGGGTATTGGGCTACGAGCGATGGCTCAGCGTGATCCATTAGTTGAATATCAACGTGAAGGTTATGACTTATTTGCTGCAATGATGGATGGAATTAAGGAAGAGATTGCAGGATTCTTGTTTAATATCGAAGTCACTGTTGAGAGCTCTAGCAATGAGGTCAGTGGTGCTGGACTTGAAGCTAAACCATTACCAACTTCAGGTTTGCAGTACACCGCTGCCGACGAAAATGGCGTAAAGAAAACTGGCGAAGTTTCAAGAAATGCACCATGTCCATGTGGTTCTGGAAAGAAATTCAAACGTTGCCACGGTGCCGCCTAAAGCAAAGTAAGTGCAGTACAGAGCCACCGATTGTCTACGCCTTCAAATCTAAGTATGAGGCATCTCAAACGTGCTCCAAATCTGACAGTAACTGTTGTTTCACAGACTCCATCTAACGGTTCACTGATATGAATTTTTCTAATTCTTCCAACCTCTTTTTCACTACCAGATTTAGTGAGAAGTTCGGCAAATATATGGTGATGACATTGTTTGGCAAGTTGTGATGGTTGTCTACGACCTGCAAAAATCTCTAAAACATTGCGTGAAAAGTTAAGATTCCACTCACCTAAATCTGGTAAATCTCTGGCTGATGTAGGTTCTGGAGCAAAATCGGGATCAAATTCATCATTAAAGCAGCTAGGAACTAAGTAAAGTTTAGTTTTCGAATCTCGTACTATCTCTTTAGCTGGCCGAAAAATCTCCAAAATAGGATGAAGCCAGTCTTCATTTTCATCGCTGGATAAAGGTGTCAAATTAATTGAATTAAAACGTGGGTGCTCTTCAACGAATGGATTTGTAGTCATGCCAGCTAGATTTGCCTGAATTCTTCGCCTGCGCCTCGCCTGAATTATTGAGGTTATATCCACCAAAAGTATGAGTGTGGATAAAGAACTTCGACATACCAGAGCCCAACTTTAGTTAGCGCATGGTAAATAAAAAAGAAAGTTCACGCTCCAGAATCACTTTAGCAATAACACTTATCGTTGCATCCTTCCTATCGGCCTTTTTTTTAGCAAGTTTTTCAAATAAGGGAGATAACTATTGGGTAGTTGCCCATGATGTTTCAATCGGGCATCAGTTAGTCGTTGGCGATTTAGAAGTCCGGCATGTAGATCTTGGTGATAGTGCTTTGCTCTATATCCCAGCTGACGAAGATCCACTAGGAATGATTACGTCAGGTAAATTCCATAATGGCCAACTACTAAGCCGGACTGATATCACTAGCAGTGGCAGAGTCATGGCAACGAGTGCTGTTCCGATAAGCATTCGTATGTCAGATGTTGCATATGGAATCGTGCAGGGGGAGCAAGTAGATATCTATTGGGTAATAGATAGTCAAAATGGCGAGCTACCTGTTGACCCAGTAATGATCTTGGGAGGCGTCACTCTATTAAGTTTTGATGCCAAGAGTAAGAACTTTGGCACCGATGCTTCACTGACAATTGCTGTTGAAGAGACTCAGGTTCTGCACTTATTGGTGGCTACGACACATGGACGATTAGTAGTGGTGCGCTCACATGTCTAATGTAGAGCTTCCAACAGTGATTACTGCAATATCAAATCCTGAGATCGAAGGTTTCATCGCAGGGGCACTCTTTGCTCAAGGGTGGAGCGTTATATTTCGGGCGATTGATATCGACTCTTTAGAAAATTACACTCGTACAAATCTCGAAAGCACTTCTGCAGCGCTTCTTATTTATTCACCTGATCTCTCTGGTTTAACACCTGCGCGGCTCGAGTCAATTAGTCGTACCGTTAAAGCTGTAGTGGGCTTTGCTCGTGAACCACTGAAAGTAACGGGCTACGCAGATGTGCACTCAATACCCGCAACAACAACTGATTTAGTAAGCCTTGTACGAGGTTTCGTCAGAGCTCCACTGATTCGTCAAAATACACAAGTTCCACGCCAGAGTCGTCGTGCTCATGTTTTAGCGATTGGATCTGCCGGCAGTGGCACAGGTTGTACGACACTGGCATTAAATCTAGCTATGGAACTTAGTGTTCTTGAAAAATCAACGTTATTAATAGATGCCAATTTCCGTGCACCGTCAATTGCTGCACTATTGGCACTCAGAAATATGCATAGTGAAACAGGTTGGAGAACTCTGGCACCTGGACTGTGTGCTGCTGAGATTTCACAAGATCAAGCTTTATCTATTGACTCCTATATGGAGCGCGCAACAACAACTTTTGACAACATTATTATCGATTTGGGTTCTATTTCAGGGCTATCAAATCGATTAACCGATCGTCGTTGGACTTCGACTATGACCACATGGAGCTGTGACCAGGGTGATGAGATGATGATCGTTGCTCGGGCGGATTTATTAGGAATACATCGACTTGAACAAGTAGTCACACTTATGGGGATGACCTCGATTCGAAGTGGTGTTAGCTTCACATTGAATATGCGTTCCCCAGGGCGTCGAGGGGAAGAGGAAGAGGAAAAATTCCTTTCAATTACGACCCCGCTGCGGCCACGTGCGGTGCGTGTTATTAATCGTGATTTACGTGCTGCAGCTGCAGCCCAGGCTGAAAAAGCCACATTTATAGAGGTCAATGAGCGCTCTGCTTTGAGAAAATCAATTGCCAGAATAGCTAGCGAAATGAACGCATAAACTCCCTTACTATTGGCCTATGCGAACCTACCTGGCAATTAGCCATAGTGAACTCGAGAGTTTTATCTCGATACTTACTATGGAGGTAGAAACGCTCTTCGCGCCTACAAGTGATTTCCTAATTGACAATGATGACTGTGATTCTGAAGAACTAGAGTATTTACTTTCAGTGGCAGCGGGTGAAAAAGCCTTGAAACTTCGCGAATCCACGCTCGCACCTGGTTTAGTTCTGGCAATCGAGATTGATTACAATCAAGTAGATCAAGAAAGCGCTGACTCACTTACGCTTAATTCGCCGATTCGTTGGGATCAAGTCCAGTGTGCACTGCTTGCCTATGAAGACGAGGATGAATTAACCTGGTTTGCAACGCAAGAAATTGCCGATGAGTTAGCTAGTTGGAAGTGATGATGTCGCAGTTCGATTCTCTTCTCAGCGGTAGAAGCTCAGTCACACTAGATCAGGCACATCGGCTCCGTGAGTTAGTAGCTGATTGGCAACTCCTATCAGACTTGTCATTTGCCGATTTAATTTTATGGGTTCCAATCAGAAAAGATATAAAACTATGGCCTACTGGCCACGTTGCGATAGCTCATATTCGTCCAACGACAACCGCAACAGTTTTTGCAGACGATGTCATTGGTAACGAAGTAAGTTGGGGGAGTCACCCAAGTTTGGATGAAGCGCTATCAAGTGGGGAAATTGGGCGTAACTCAGCACCTGAAAAACTTGGTGACATTATGATCAAGCAAGAGACGATTCCAGTTCTCTTTGACGGCCAAGTAATTGCAGTTATTTCTCGGCATAGAAACGCTGACCTTATGCGATCTCCCAGCAGCCTGGAACTTAACTATCGAGAGATCGCACACAACTTATATCAAATGGTTTCTCAAGGTTCATTTCCCTATGCTGGAGCGGGTTCTATTTTTGAACCGTTGCCCCGCGTTGGAGATGGCTTAATCCGCTTGGATGTTAATGGTGTTATCTCCTATGCAAGCCCTAATGCACGCTCGGCTTTTAGTCGCATGGGCTGGAAAAGCGAGATTGAAAACAATAAGTTAGGCGATATTGCCGAAGCGGTTATTAAGAATTCACCCGATGCGCATGAAGAGGGAATACGTACACGTTTAAATGGCAAAGTATTGCGAAGAGTCGAGATTGATAACCAAGGCGCAACCATTGATCTACTTGTTCTTCCATTATTGCAAGGCGTAGATCGAGTGGGCGCAATTGTTTTGTTGCAAAATGTCACTGAATTGCGCAGGCGAGATCGTGAACTTGTCACAAAAGATGCAACAATCCGGGAAATTCACCACCGTGTAAAGAACAATTTGCAGACAGTCTCGGCACTTCTGAGATTACAGGCACGTCGAATTGAAGATCCGGGAGCCGCTTCAGCCCTTAACGAAGCTGTTCGTCGTATTGCATCTATCGCGTTGGTTCACGAAACTCTGTCCAGCAGTACCGAAAATTCTGTGGCATTTGATGAAGTATTAACTAGTTTAATTACACATGCCCTTGAACTCAGCCCACGAATGGGGGAGTTAAGTATCGAAAGAAAAGGCCAACTCGGTTCGTTAGAATCTCGCTTAGCGACACCGCTGTCTTTAGTTGTAACAGAGTTGATGCACAACGCATTAGAACACGGATTAGCCGAGCAAGGAACAAAATTATTAATTGACGTACAGCAATATAGCAATGAATGCGTAGTTAAGATCAGTGATGATGGCGTTGGCTTACCTGATGGATTTGACATTGCTACTTCTTCAAATTTGGGATTACAAATAGTTAGAACTTTGACAGAAAACGAATTAAAGGGAAAGCTCACCTTAATTTCTACAGATGAAGGAACTGTTGCAACGTTACGCTTTCCGTTGTAACTAAATTAGAAAGAGTTTTGTTGTTCCATTAAGCGTGCACGATTACGAGCTGCACGTCGCTTAAGTGCACGTCGCTCATCTTCTGAGAGTCCACCCCATACGCCAGCATCTTGACCGCTCTCAAGTGCCCACGCCAGGCATGGCTCTTTTACGATGCAGCGTTGGCAGACCTTCTTAGCCTCTTCAATTTGAGTCAAAGCAGGACCGGTATTTCCTACAGGGAAAAATAGCTCGGGATCTTCATCGCGGCAGGCCGATTGATGTCGCCAGTCCATGCGCATGCCTCCTTCAGCCTCTTTTAGTTGGAGGCCCATCATTACTTAACAACGTTGTTTCTGCGCGTTCGAATCGTGCGCAAGGCATCAATTCTCTCGTCTTATGCGATGTTTAACAAGGATGAACGTGAAAAGATTTCCAGATTTAGGGTGATTTAAGTCGCGTGTGCCCCCGACAGGATTCGAACCTGTGCACCCGCCTTCGGAGGGCAGTGCTCTATCCCCTGAGCTACGGGGGCTCAAAAGGTATGGATATAAGGCTATCAGCGGGTGCAGATATGTCGTGACAATGAAAGAATCACGCCTATGAGTTCAACTATGTACTGCGCTACCGGATGTTTTTGGGGTGCCGAGCGACGTTTTTGGAACATTGATGGCGTGCTTGAAACAAGCGTTGGATATATGGGCGGCACCGCAGTTCACCCAACCTATGAGCAGGTGTGTACTGGGACTACAGGTCATGCCGAAGTTGTGAAAATA
This sequence comes from Actinomycetota bacterium, assembly GCA_009702525.1. Taxonomy (GTDB): domain Bacteria; phylum Actinomycetota; class Actinomycetes; order Nanopelagicales; family Nanopelagicaceae; genus Planktophila. Next base: position 9,502 of record WLHW01000017.1, on the reverse strand, counting down.
GTTTTTGATGACAGCAAAGTTACTTATCAAAAGTTACTTGAAGAGTTTTGGACGATGCATGATCCAACCTCGCTTAACCGTCAAGGTGGCGACATTGGCACTCAGTATCGAAGTGCACTTTTTACAACTACTGCACAGCAACACGAAACAGCGATTCAGTCACGAAATATCTATCAAGGTGTTTTAACTGGTGAAGGCTTTGATGAGATTACGACAGAGATTCTAGCGGCCGATGGAATCCAATATTTTTTCGCTGAGGAGTACCACCAAAAATATTTACAAAAAAATCCACAAGGTTATGATTGCCATTCGAGTACTGGTATTGCATATCCAACTGTAGGAGTCAGCGCGTGAGTGAGAAAAATTATCCAGTTAAAATTGATGAAGCCGAACTTAAAGCAACTTTGGATCCATTGTCTTACGATGTTTTAAGAAATGCAGCAACTGAACGGCCATTTACTGGTGAATATACCGATACCGATAAAGTCGGCGTTTACAAGTGCAAGGCATGTTCTGCTGTTCTTTTTAAAAGCCAAACTAAGTTTCACTCTGGGTGCGGATGGCCTTCTTTTTATGCACCGACTAGTGATGATGCAGTGGAATTAATTGAAGATCGTTCGCTATTTCCCCGTGTTCGTACTGAAGTTCGGTGCGCATCTTGTGGTTCTCACTTAGGACATGTGTTTAAAGGCGAAGGTTACGACGTTCCGACTGATGAGCGTTGGTGCATAAACTCTGTTTCCATGATTTTGGAAGATATTTAATAATCTAATCCGCGCGATTCATGAACGGCCTGATAGCAGTACCAGGCTGCGACGCTTCTATATGGGTGCAGTTTGTCGCCAAGAACATCTAATTTCTTAGGTGAAGTCTCCTCTTTATTTTTATGAATCAGATCCCACCCTCTGCGGACGGCTAAATCACCAGTTGGCCAGACATCTAGGCGACCAAGTTGAAACATCATAAACATTTCAACGGTCCATCGACCGATTCCCCACAAGGACGTTAGAGCTTCAAAAATCTCTTGGTCATCATGAATCTCATCAATGCGTTCGATAGGGATTGTCTTATCGAGAACGGCTTCTGCTAGGCCCTTAATAGTTCTAGATTTAGCCCCAGATACTCCAATTTCGCGAAGTGCGACATCATCAAGCTTAATAATTTTTCGAGGAGTTATTTTCCCTTTACTTAATGCAAGTAAACGGCCATGAATCGTTTCAGCGGCTTTAGTTGCAAGCTGCTGTGAAATAACTGAACTCACTAGAGATTCAAAGTTAGTTTCACTGGGCTCAGAACGTCCAATAGTACAAAGCGGACGTCGATTGATTAGTGGGGCGAACTTCTTATCAAGCACAGCAACTTCAGCAACTACCCGTTGCATCGTACGAGTTGAGTGCACTGCCATAAATTAAAGTGAAAAAGTTGGGTACTCGTCAGTGACAAGAAAAACTGAATATCCAAGTACACGGTTCCAGTAGGCCAGAGTCCCTACAACTCCTTCAGCACATTGTTCTGGATAGTTACCAGTGAATAAAATGCTTAGCCAAGCAATTAATGTGAGGATCAGAAGATAGATAATATAAAAAACTCCAACTATGTATAGTGGAATTGCTAAGAACCACTTAACGAGTGGCAGCCAGCGATTTAACGCCTTGGCATCTACTTCTGGAAAAGTGACACTGACCAGATCATTCTCCTCTATCGATGGATATTCATCTGTGAGCAAAAGTAGATATGCATCTACTCGCGTTTGTAAGGAGAGGAGAGCTTCATTGAAAGTTAAGAGATAACTTGGATAAATCTGTCGAACGACTAGTGCAAGGGCAACCGGAACAACAAAGAATCCAATGGCAAAATTATTGGAGCTACTAAAATCGGTCGGCGCAAAAGACGCTAAGAATATGGCTATGGGTACGACCAAGATAATTCTAAAAAATGCTGTGGTTCGGTTTCGCTCAGTCAGGCTGACATCTATTTGGGTCTCAATTTGTTGGCTCATAGGCGTGAATTTACCCGAATGTGCGCCCGCTATTGCTTTTTGCATCCCTAGTGCTCTATTTTTACACTTCTTGCAGATGTTTTTGCAGGTTTTTGCAGTTTTTTACGACATCAGGGGTGGAAATGGCTGGAATTAAAGAAGTTGCAGAAGAGGCTGGAGTCTCAACTGCAACAGTTTCGCGCGCGTTGCGGGGCCTTCAGCATGTCAATGATGCGACTCGATCTAAAATCATTGCCGCCGCCGAAAAATTGGATTACCCATTAACGCCAGTTCGAAGCAACGCAGCTCAAGGACGAACCAACAGCGTTGGGGTAGTCGCGCCATATATTTCTCGCTGGTATTTCTCGCAAGTAATTAATGGCGCCGAACAAGCCCTTCGTGAAGCAGGCCTTGATTTACTTCTTTATAACTTCAGTGCCATGAAGGGTCGCGAACGCTTATTCCAACATCAGCTTCTTAAAGGCCGCGTAGATGCGTTAATTGTGATTTCGCTACCACCGACTGAAGAAGAGTTTGATTCAATGCTGAGCCTTGGAATTCCAATTGCACTTGTTGGCATGGAGCATCCAGAGTGTGCCAGTATTAAAATTGACGATGTTGGCGGGGCTCGTACAGCTACACAGCACCTTGTAAACCAAGGACACAAGAAGATTGGGCTGATGTCTGGGCGTCCCGATGATCCATTTAATTTCAGTGTTCCACAAGATCGTCGTAAGGGCTTTATGTCGGTCTTGGCAGAAAATGGACTTGAATGGCTGCCATCACGCGAAGTTCATGGGGATTTTACGATGCACACCGCATCACGCGCTATGGATGATTTATTAGCCAGACCAAATAGACCTACAGCTATTTTTTGCGAGTCAGATGAAATGGCAATGGGTGCAATGCAAGCTCTGCGTCGGCATGGACTAAAAACCCCGGATGATATGTCGATTGTTGGTTTTGATGGTCATGAGATGTCCGAATTTTCTGAACTGACAACGATAGAACAGCCAGTTCAGTTGATGGGCGAAATGGCCGCATGGTCGATTATGGAGCGGCTGAGAAAACCAAACGTTGTCGCACCATCCCTTGTGCTACCAACAACGCTAGTTGTAAGAAATACCACCAGGCGCTTATCCGTCGCCGAGCAAGGGCTCTAGAACAGCAAAATGGGCCAAGGCAGGGTAATCTCTCCGCCATGACTGACGCCAATGTAGCCGCACCTGATCTAGCGCAACTGCTCACCCACCACTCTGAAAAGTGGCGTGGCTTCGACAGAGATGTTCTGCCACTCCCGGTAGCGGAAATGGATTTCCCTATTGCTGAGCCAATTAAAAAGACGCTACTTGAAATGGTCTCGCACTCAGATTTAGGTTATTTAGGCGCAGTACCTGAGCTCCCTGAAGGCTTTGCAAAGTTTGCTTCACAGCGCTGGGGTTGGGATGTAGATACTTCTCAAGTTCGAGTTGCAGCAGATGTTGGAGTTGCCGTTGTAGAAGTTTTACGTGTTTTTACTAAGCCAGGAGACACACTTTTAATTAATTCGCCGGTTTACCAAAATTTCTATAACTGGATAAATGAAACGCATCTTCAAGTCATCGATGTTCCTTTTACTCGTACTGGCGAACAGAGCGATACACAGAATCCTTGGGAACTCGATTGGGATGCGGTCGAAAAAGCATATGCATCGGGCCTAAAAGTTCACTTAATGTGTTCACCGCACAATCCATTAGGCAGAGTGTATTCAAAAGCTGAACTGACTCGTATTGCAGAGATGGCTAAGAAGTATGGCGTCTTAGTAATCAGCGATGAAATTCATGCACCTCTCACTTTCAAAGAAAACACTTTTATTCCATTTTTGTCGCTGAATGAAACTGCGCGCGAAGTCGGACTAACCGTTACTGCGGCCTCAAAAGGGTGGAATATTGCAGGTCTTAAGTGCGCCATCATTGTTTCGCAGAATGATGCAATACATGAAAAATTGAAGCAGCTACCAATGGCCGTGCATTTTCGTGCATCTATTTTGGGAGCTTTCGCATCTGCGTCGGCTTTTGCAGAAGGTAGCACCTGGCTTGATTCAGTTTTAAAGCAGTTGGATCACAATCGATTCCTGATTAAAGAGCTATTGGCTTCAAAAATACCGACGGTGCGATATCACATTCCACATAATAGTTATTTAGCGTGGCTAGATCTGGAATCACTCAATCTCGGAGTAGATCCATCAGCGACGTTATTGGAAAAGGGCAGAGTAGCTTTTAATCCTGGACACACATATGGGGCACAGTGCCATCAGTATGTTCGATTGAATTTTGCTACCAGCCCAGCAATTATTTCTGAGGCAATTGATCGGATTGTCCGGACTCTCTAATGCACGAACCAGATTGCGATGTCGTCATAGTCGGCGGCGGACATAATGGTTTAGTTGCCGCAGCGTACTTAGCTAGAGCCGGCAAAAGCGTTCGTATCCTTGAAGCAAATAGTGAAATCGGTGGCGCTACAGCCAGCGTCCGTACGTTTCCTGAATACGATGCCAACTTATCTCGTTATTCATATTTAGTATCACTGCTGCCCGATGCAATCATCAAAGACCTGGGGCTAGATTTTGAGTGCATCTCAAGAGATGTATCAAGCTACACACCGTATAGGCGAAATGGAGTCGAAGATGGCTTATTAGTTTCTCGTCTTTGGGATGAGGCGACTGAGGAGTCTTTTGGAAAAATTGATCCAAGTGGCCACGAAGCCGCTTCTTGGCAAGAGTTTTATGGATTAATCGCTGAGTTTGCTCAGAGAATTGCGCCAACTCTATTGAAACCTTTAATGACGCGTAATGAGTTAAGAGATTTAGTTGACCTCCCAGATACGTGGGATTTTATGATTGAAAAACCAATTGGCGAAGTCATTCAAAGATATTTCAACGATGACCTTGTTCAAGGAGTGGTGCTCACTGACGCTTTAATTGGAACTTTTGCTTCAGCCTTTGATTTACAGGCAAATATCTGCTTTTTGTATCACTTGATGGGAAATGGCACGGGGGAGTGGAAAGTTCCTAAAGGTGGAATGGGAAAGCTAGTCAGTGAACTCGAGCGAGTAGTACGCGAAGCTGGGGTATCTATAGAAGTAAATTGTCGCGTTACAAGTATTAGTAGTAATGCTTCAGGAGTTCTAGTTAAAACTTCTGCGGGCGATGAGATAAAAGCGAAGTATGTACTCTCCAATGTCGCTCCCCAAACTTTGGCCAAGTTACGTGGAATGCTCGCACCGGAATCTCTTGAGGGATCTCAGATAAAAATTAATATTTTACTTAAACAGTTGCCGGTTCTTAAATCTGGTATCGATCCACGTATAGCTTTCGCGGGAACCTTTCACGCAAATGAAAGCTTTACTCAGTTCGAAAATGTTTTTACAACAGCAAAAAATGGTGAAATGCCACATGTGATGCCGCTAGAAATGTATTGCCATACGTTGACGGATCCTTCAATCTTGAGCCAAGAACTTCAAGACCAGGGCTTTCAGACTTTAACGCTTTTTGGTCTTCATACTCCAGCGAACTTGTTTGATGGCGACAATGATGCAGCCCGTGAAGCTGGACTCCAATCAGCACTCGCATCTCTCAATGAATATTTAGTTGAGCCGATTGAAAATTTGATCGCTGGCATTGAAGTAAAAACTCCATTAGATATTGAAGCTGCCATCGGCCTGCCACGAGGCAATATCTTCCATCGCGATCTGCATTTTCCCTTTAGGGAGGATGGAACAGAGCCATCGTGGGGGGTTGAGACCGATGATCCCCGGATTTTCATATGTGGTGCCGGCGCTATTAGGGGTGGTGGAGTCAGTGGAATTCCGGGTCACAATGCTGCGATGGCAGTGCTTTCAAAACAATTAGACTAAGCACATGAGTAAAGAGCGCCATATTGAAACGACTGCCGTCACTGCTGGGCGACCTGAAATGTCCCCAGATGCTGCACTCAATCCTCCAATTGTTTTAACTTCGACATTTCATTCGGGCGGTCCAATTGGTTATGGGCGATACGGCAACCACACCTGGACCGCACTTGAAGCGGCAATTAGTGAACTCGAAGGTGGTCAGACTCTAGCCTTTTCATCTGGAATGGCAGCGATCAGTGCGGTTTTTTCAATTCTTCCCATCGGTGCGCCAGTAGTTGCATCCAATCAAGGTTATAGCGGAGTTATGACGCTTTTGAATTCGTTTCACGAAAGCGGTCGTTTAGAGGTTCGCTTTGTCGATGTTGTAAATACCGATGAAGTAATCAATGCGATGAAAGGTGCTGCTTTTATTTGGTTGGAATCTCCAACTAATCCCTGTCTAGATGTAGCCGATCTACCAACTCTTATCTCTGCGGCAAAGAAGTTGGGAATTGGCGTTGGCGTTGACAACACGTTTGCGACTCCACTTGTGCAGAATCCTTTAGCGATGGGTGCCGATATTGTTATGCACTCAGTGACTAAGTTTTTATCTGGGCATAGCGATGTATTAATGGGCTCGCTATCTACAAATGATCAGGCGCTATTGAAGCGTTTGCAAGACTCTCGTAGTTTTAATGGATCCATTCCGGGACCATTCGAGGCCTGGCTAGCTCTTCGAGGTCTGCGTACTTTTCCATTGCGATTTAATAAATCTCAAGAAAATGCTAAGCAACTTGTAGAAAAACTCTCCGGACATAAAAAGGTGAGTCGCGTACGCTACCCAGGCTTTGGGGCAATCATCTCTTTTGAAGTAGCTGGAACAGCAGAGGAAACTCAGAAAGTATGTGACTCATCTCGCTTGATCGCTCACGCGACGAGCCTTGGTGGCGTCGAATCTTTATGGGAGCGCCGTCGCAGATGGCCAATGGAGAGCCTGAGTGTTCCAGAGCAGCTGATTCGCTTATCCGTTGGATGCGAACATGTTGAGGATATTTGGAACGACATCGAGAGCGCTCTCTCTTCTATCTAGAGAATATTTCGACGATAGAGAGTATTTTTATCCTATGGTTAAAGCATTTCGGCGAATATTTGCAGCAGTCACTGTTGCAGTTTTAGCCTTCCGTGCAGTTGGTTCATTTCTCTCATGGATTGAGCATCAAGAAGATACGACTGCCAATGCTTGGATTGATGAAGATGAGTTTGAAGATGCCTGAGGCAACATACCAACCAGGTTCCTGCAATATTGGTGGTGGTGAAGTTCGTAGAAGGCAACTTGTAGCGCTAGTCGGATTATTTTTATCAGTGAGCTCACTTATAGGATTGATTTCGATGAATGCTCCGCGTGAAGCACGGTTAGCTATTTTCTTTCCACTTTTAGTTGCATCCGTAGGTTATGTTCAATCTCGTCACAAATTTTGTTTAGCGTATGGTTTTGCGGGTACTTTCAATTTCGGTAAGTTAGGTGAAATTTCACGCGTAAGTGATCCTGCTAGCCGTGCAGCCGATCGGAAGACTGCATTGAACATTCTTATCAAATCTTTTCTTATTGCAGCTCTAGCGACATTGGTGGTAGTAGCAGTACCCTTTTAAGTATGAAGATCCTTATTCATACACGCAATGCAGATTTAGCCGAAGATTTTAGAGAAATTGTAGAAGAGAAACTCAATAGCATGGAGCGATTTAGTGTTGAAATAGATCGCGTTGAAGTTGAGATCCTTCATGAGACTAACCCTCGCCAGGGCAACCACTCTCACCGTGTCATCTTGACTACACATGGTGCAGGGCCATTGATTAAATCTGAGGCAGCTGAGTTCAATGATCTAGCTGCTTTTGATACTGCCGCAAAGGCGTTTGCATTTCAGATTCGTAAAATCCATGAGCGAAGCAAAGATTTTGATCGAGAAACTTTAAGAACACGTAAGCAGAGTCTTTAAACTATTGCAGTTCCATCTTTACGAGTGGCAGTTAAACTGGCAACTGTTGTAATCGCTAAACTTGCAACAATTACCCCAAGGCTGACCTCTAAGCTAATTTCAGGAATATGCACGCCGGCTATCTCGTCTATACCAATTCCGTGGAAAGCCTCCATGATCATTTTTATGCCGATAAAAGCTAAAATAAATGAGAGCCCCTTGGAGAGAAAGATTAATCTGGCCAGCAAGCCTTCTAGTAAAAAGTAAAGCTGACGAAGACCCATTAAGGCAAAGACATTAGCCGTTGTCACAATATAAGGGTCTTTGGTGAGCCCAAAGATTGCTGGAATTGAGTCCAAAGAAAAGACCAAGTTAGTTAAACCTAAAGCTATGAGTGCAATTGTAAATATGCTCAGGCCCCGAGCTTTTAAAGAAGCAACGACTCGGCCTTCTTTCCACTCATCCTCTTCGTTCTCTGCAGCTAACTTATAGGCCGTATATATGAGGAATGCGCCGAAGAGAAAAAAGATGCTTGAGAATCGTGAAATTAATGCAGCACCTAGCGGGATAAGTAATCCACGTATGCCAATTGTTAGCATAATTCCTAGCAGAAGGACTAGCTGTTGCTTTTCTTTTTGTACTTTCAGATGCGTCAAGAGAATTATGAAGACGAAGATATTATCGACTGAGAGTGCGTACTCCGTTAACCAACCGGCAAAGAACTCTTTTTGGCCTTGCTCGCTTGTCCAGTGCGGCAAAAGTGCACCAAAGGCGATTGCTGTGCCGATATAGAAAACCGTCCAGAATGCAGCCTCAAAAATCGTTGTAGGTTTATTGCGCCGAAGTATCGCAAGAAGTAAATCCAAGATAATTACAGTAGCTAAAACACCGATTGTAATGATCCACGTCGCCGTTGATTCCATGAAGTGTATTGTGCCAGTTAGTTAGCAATCCAGATGCACGAACGGGCCGGTATAAGTCTTTTAGCGGAATTTTCTTGGTTTTCACCAAAGCTTGCTAGGACGATATCTCCTAATATTTCAATCTCATGGGCATGGTCCGATACGTTCATAACAACCGTCACTGGACCACGCTTATAGGCCAGAATTGAAGCACTCTTAGCGCCATGAATAGGAGACTCCAACCATTGAATAGTCTGACTACCTAGAAGCGTGTCACGGCGAATCGATAGTGCGCGCCGAAAAAGATTAAGAATACTTTCTGCATCTTTCTCCTGATTTTCAACTGTGTGCTGGTGCCATGTTTGTGAAAGCGGCAACCAAGGAGTTCCTGTAGTAAATCCGAATGGTGTTGCATCACCGCTCCATGGCAATGGTACGCGCGCGCCATCTCTGCCTTTAACTAACCCACCAGAGCGAACGAAAGAAGGATCTTGGCGGTCGCTATCGCTTAATTCACCATCAGGTAGTCCCAACTCTTGACCCGCATAAATATAGTTCGAGCCTGGTAGTGCTAAAACAAAAAGCGCTAGCGCGCGCGAAGATTCATCGCCAAGACGCGAGGCAACGCGAGGGGAGTCGTGGTTACTCAGCGCCCACGTTGGCAGCGCATGTACAGATGCATTTAACTCAATGGAGCGATTTATTACTTCAAATAGGTGAGCTGCTTCGAAAGGCGCAGTTAACAAATCAAAATTAAAAACTTGATGAAGCTCATCGGC
>WLHW01000016.1 GCA_009702525.1 Actinomycetota bacterium | reverse complement strand
CAAGTAATACTCCAGCAACTGGTGAAGGAATTTCGGTATCTACTTTGTCAGTTGATACTTCAAGTAATGCTTCATCAACTGCAATGGAGTCACCAATATTTTTTAGCCAACGGGTGACCGTGCCTTCGCTTACGCTTTCACCTAAAGCTGGCATTGTGATGACGGTTCCTGCAGAACTAGGCGCGGCAACAACGGGAGCGGCAACAACGGGAGCGGCAACAACGGGAGCGGCAACAACGGGAGCGGCAACAACGGGAGCGGCAACAACGGGAGCGGCAGCCTCAACGCCATCGGCGATAACAGCGAGCTCTGCACCTACTGGAACTGTTTGATCAATCTGTACAAGTATTTTTGTAAGTGTTCCGGCTACCGGTGATGGAATTTCTGTATCGACTTTATCGGTAGATACTTCAAGGAGTGCTTCATCAACGTTGACATGGTCACCTTCAGCTTTTAACCAACGCGTAACAGTTCCTTCACTAACACTCTCACCGAGTGCCGGCATCTTTACTGAAAATGTCATCTGTGTAGTCTCCCTGTTTATCCGTGTGCGTGTAAAGGTTTGCCGGCAAGTGCCATGTGCGCTTCGCCCATAGCCTCTGAAAGCGTAGGGTGTGCATGGATGAGAGATGCGACATCATCGGCGCGAGCCTCCCAGTTAAAGATTAATTCTGCTTCAGCCAATAGTTCACCAACTCGCGCACCCACCATGTGAACTCCCAATATTGGACCATTCTTTTCGGCAATGAGTTTAATTGAGCCAGAAGTATTGAGAATTTGCGCTTTACCATTTCCAGCTAAGTCATAGCTCAGTTCGATAATGTCATGGCCGCGCTTTTTTGCTTCAGCGGTAGTTAATCCAACCGATGCAACTTCTGGATCTGAATAAGTGACTCGAGGAATTCCGTCGTAGTTAATTGCACGCGGGTTTAAACCTGCAATCTCTTCTGCAACTAACATACCCTCGGCAAAACCAACGTGGGCTAGTTGCAAGGTGGGAATTAAGTCACCGACGGCCCAGATACCTGGGACGTTTGTGCGGCACTTGTCATCAACTAATACATAACCACGATCCATAGTAATTCCGGCGGCTTCATAACCAAGGTTGGCAGATACTGGGCCGCGACCAACTGAGACCATCAAGAGATCGGCAGTAAACTCCTTACCATCTTCGAGGGTGACAGTTACGCCCTTCTTATTCTTGGTAAGAGATTTGAAAAATACTCCAAGTTCAAATTTGATTCCACGTTTTCTAAATGCACGTTCTAGTTGCTTACTTGATGACTCATCTTCTAGAGCAATCAAGCGGGGCAGACCTTCGATAATTGTTACCTCGGAACCAAATGATTTCCATACCGATGCGAATTCGCAACCAATAACTCCGCCACCCAGAACAATTACGCTCTTTGGAACATAATCCAAACGAGTTCCATGATCTGATGTAATAACTTGAACGCCATCTATCTCAATACCAGGAAGTGTTTTTGCATATGAACCAGTTGCTAAAACAATATTTTTGCCGGTGTACTTCTCACCATTAACGTCAATTGTATTTTTCGAAATCAAAGTTCCATGACCCTCAACATATGTAATTGAGCGAGACTTAACTAGACCTTGTAAGCCTTTATGTAGTCGAGATACAACGCCATCTTTATAAGAGTTAACTCCAGCCATATCAATTCCATCAAAACTAGACTTGACTCCAAAGCGTGAGCCTTCCCGCGCGCCATCAGCGATCTCTGCGCTGTGTAACAGTGCTTTAGTTGGGATGCAGCCACGGTGCAGGCATGTGCCACCGACTTTGTCGGCCTCGATGAGAGCGACAGATAGTCCAAGCTGGGCACTTCGAAGGGCGCAGGCGTAACCGCCGCTACCGCCACCTAAAATGACAACGTCGAACTCTGGCACGTGTGAAACCTCCCTTAGGACAGGGCTCTATCTTGCCGTACTGAGTGCAAAACTACCCAATGCGCGGTTTAGCCCTTTTCGGCCAAGGTGACGAGGGATCTAAGAGCGATTCCAGTGCCACCGACAGGGGTATATCCGTGGACTGCTGCGGTGTTAAAGGCCGGACCTGCAATATCTAGATGCAACCACGGAAGATCGGGTTCGACAAACTCTTTCAGAAATAACCCAGCCACTAACATGCCACCACTCTTATCACCGATGTTGGCCATATCGGCAACGGGAGAGTCAAGTGATGCTCGTAGCTCTTGAGGCAGAGGCATTGGCCAGAACTGTTCGCCACTTTCTGCGGCCGCATGTAAAAACTGCGCAGAGAACTCATCGTTGTTTGTCATTACTGCACTCGTTCTAGTGCCAAGTGCGATGACTTGTGCACCTGTCAACGTTGCAACATCGATAATTCCATCGAGTTTATTTTTACTGCTTTGTGCCTTAACTAATCCATCAGCTAGTACTAAGCGTCCTTCAGCATCTGGATTTAAAACTTCGATTGTTTTGCCACCAAATATTGTGATGATGTCACTTGGTCGCGTCGCTTTATCGCTCGGCATATTTTCAGCTAATGGTGCCCATGTTTCAATTGCGATAGGAAGTTTTAATGCAGCAATCGCTAAGGTGGCTGCGCAGACTGCTGCAGCACCACTCATATCTGATTTCATCGCCTCCATACCAAGGCCAGGCTTGAGGTTGAGACCGCCAGTATCAAATGTGATTCCTTTGCCGACAAATGCATATCGCTTCTTGACTGTTTTAGGCGTATAGGCGATATGAAGAAGTCGCGGCGGGTTAGCCGAACCCTGACCTACTCCAATAATTCCACCGAAGCCCTGTGCTTTAAGTTGTTTTTCATCTAGGACGCTTACTTTTAATCCAGCTTTTGCACCACCAGCTGCTTTAACTGCGGCAACTAACTTTTTAGAAAATGTATCAGGGGTCAAGTGGCTGGGTGGTGTATTTATTAGATCACGAACTAAAAATGTGTAGTCGGCAATAATCTTTGCTCGGCTGACTGCAGCTTTGGCTTGGCTATTAGATGCCAACTTGCTGTAAACGGTAATACTCTTAAGAGCGGCCTTATGATCGGCTTTTGACGAGCCGCGAAACTCACTAAAAACATAGGCGCCAAGCGCTGCTCCTTCAGCAACGGCTGCAACGTTTTCTAAAGAATCGGTTGGCAGGGCAAAAGTTGCTGCACTTGTTCCACTCAAGGCTCGGGACGCTGCACCGGCTGCCCGACGTAAAGTCTCATGTGAGTAGGCACCATTTTTTTTGCCTAGTCCAGTAAATAACATCATCCGAACTGTCGTACCTGGCACTTTTATAACCTCGTCGGCGTGACCAGTTGCACCCATTTCTACGAGTGAGGCCAACATTGATTTTGTATCAAGTGTGAGGTCACCGGTTTCAATTACTAAGCCTGCCTTTGAGTTCGTCGTAGCCAATCCAAGGACGAGTACTTCATCTTTAACAACGCCATCAGAGATTTTAAGTGTGGTCATGGGTGTTAGCGTAATAGATGTATTGGTAGGTTTGCACTATGAAGACTTCGCCCTTAAACGATAAGCACGTCGCGCTACAAGCCAAGATGGCTGATTTTGGTGGGTGGTTGATGCCCATCGAGTACGCAGGGGCTGGGGTTCTAGCTGAGCACGCCACGGTTCGAAATGCCGTAGGAATCTTTGATGTCTCTCACTTGGGTAAAGCCAGCGTAATAGGAGATGGAGCTTTGGAGTTTTTGAACTCCATGTTTACTAACGACTTGACGCGAATCGAGAATGGTTCGGCCCAATACACGCTCTTATGTGATGATTCTGGTGGAGTAGTAGATGACTTAATTGCATACAAGAATAGTGATTCAGATTTCTTCCTTGTTCCAAACGCCTCAAATACAACTGCGGTTGTTCATATGTTGCAGTTACATGTACCGTCCTCGATCACCGTTAAAAATCTGCACAATGAATTCGCGGTTATTGCAGTTCAAGGACCTTTAGCTCCACTGGTGATGCAGTCGCTAGGCGTCAATACTGATATTGATTACATGGCCTTTACAACAGTGACCATTGATGGCGCAGAAGTCATTCTCTGCCGTACCGGCTATACAGGTGAACTTGGATATGAACTTTTACCTCATGTTAACGATGCATCTCGCGTGTGGGATGCACTAGCAAAGGCAATCGCGCCACACGGTGGACTTGTCTGTGGTTTAGGGGCTCGCGATACTTTGCGAACAGAGATGGGCTACCCATTACATGGACATGAACTTTCGCTTGACATTACCCCCGTGCAAGCAAGTGCTTCTTGGGCAATAGGTTGGGACAAAGGCGATTTTTCAGGGAGTACAGTATTGAGAAAACAAAAAGTAGATGGGCCTGGCAAGCGAAGCGTTGCACTGAAATCTCTCGATCGTGGAATTCCACGCGGTCATATGGTTGTCAAAGATAACCACGGACAAGAACTAGGCCTAGTTACTAGTGGGACGTTTTCACCGACGTTGAAAGTCGGAATAGGTATTGCGCTATTAGATACATCCGTCAAAGTCGGAGATCAACTTGTTATTGATGTTCGAGGCCGCGATTCACTAGTAGAGGTTGTTAAACTTCCTTTTGTTGCATCCCATGTTCGATAAATTCAATCGGAGTCAGGAAAGCTGCTCGAACGTATGAGCGTCGTAGAGCACTCAATACTGGCTTGCCTGCAACGATAATAAGGCCCGATGTGAAAACTGCCCGTGGCAGATCCCACGCCATGGCGGTCAAGAAATGGAATGTTAAAAAATTTGTAAGATTAGTGGCAACAGGACCACCCGAAACATATGAGAACTGGGTTTGAGAACCCAATGCCCAAGGCCAAAACTGAAGATCCATTAAAATTCCAAAGAGCTCACTTGCGATAACAGCAAAGAATGCAAGCATCGCAATTTCTTTAGTACCTCGGAGGGTTTTACGTCCTGGTAGAAATCCGGCAAGTAGACCTATCCATGCGGCGGCAAATAATTGATATCCCATCCACGGTCCAAGCCCCCCAGTGATAAGTGCTGAAACAAATACTGAGATGAGCCCCAATAAAAAACCAAATGATCCTCCAAAAACACGGGCACTCAGAATTAAGAGAAACCACATGGGTTCTATACCAACAGCCCCGGCACCTAGCGGGCGAAGCGCGGCGATGAGGGCTGATAGAACTCCTAGAAGTGCAACCGACTTGGCGTCGAGTCGTGAGTTTGAAATCTCAAGTATGACCAACACCAGCGCGACAGATAGTGCTACCCAGAAAAATATTTGGGTACGGGGAAGATTGTCGCCTGAATAGAAAAATGGCCATAGAAATCCCATTGCACTAATACTGGAAGCTAGAACTAATACAAAAATATTTCGTGATGAGAACTTGATTACATCAGGTGTAGTTTTCAATTAGAACTACCAAGTGCTGAAACGACATCATGAACCGTGAGCCAAGGTGCTGGCGCCATCACCTTTGAGACTTGTGGGGCAAAAGCCGGCGAGGATAAGAGAATATCTATCGTTGGTCCATCTGCGACGATGTCACCGTCTGCTAGGAAGATAACTCTCGTAGCAAGCTCAGCGACTAGTTCAACATCGTGTGTTGCGATAACAACCGCGCGATCAAAAACCCGAGCAAATTCAATCAAAATTCGTGCCAATGTCTTTTTGGCCTCATAATCCAAGCCACGTGTTGGTTCATCCAAAATAAGAACTTTCGGATTGGAAGAAAGTACGACGCTCAAAGCTAAACCAAGTCGTTGGCCCTCAGAAAGATCTCGCGGGTGGGCATTCATTGAGATACCTGGGACCAATTGATTGAGTAAGTCCTGGGTAGTACCTATAGCTATCTGATTATCGTTATCGGCTTGAGAACACTCTTTTGCAACACTTTGTGCATAGAGAAGATCACTTGGCTCCTGCGGAATATAACCAACAGTGCGCATCCGTGTCTTTCCCTTTAGAGATTTAGAGTCGACTGAGTGAATGCGTACAGTGCCACTTGCTTGGGCACCAACACCAGCAATTGTTGTGAGCAAAGAACTTTTACCCGCGCCATTTCGACCCATCACGGCAACGATTTCATTGTCATAGATAGTTGCGCTCACACTATTGAGCGCCTTTTTCTCATCATAGGTAATAGTTAGTTTTTCGATTTCAATAACAGCATGAACTTTTGGAGGCGAAGAAATTGGAGCCTGAAGCGGAATAGATTCACGCAACGGCTCGGTCATTCGTCGCATATCTCTTACAGATAAGCCAGGATCGACTAAACCAAGAGCCCGTGCCAAATGCACAATCGGTGGGGCGATAGATGATGTTTGCATTATGTGAACTGGGGTACCAACGCTGGTGTGGCCATCACCATTGATGTGAACAATTCGATCCGCAAAACCGATCACTCGCTCTAGCTTATGTTCGGCGATGATGACTGTCAGACTTAAGTCGTGAACAAGCCTATGTAAAATCGAGAGCACCTCTTCGGCAGCAATCGGATCTAAAGCGCTAGTGGGTTCATCTAGTACCAAAACTTTGGGATGCATAACAAGGGCGCTAGCAATCGCCACTCTTTGTTGCTCACCACCACTAAGGGTAGATATTTGACGTGACCTTAAAGAATTCAGGGACATAAGATCCAACGCCTCTTCGATGCGCTTACGCATGACATCAGGCGCAAGATTCATGGCCTCCATAGAAAAGGACAACTCTTCTTCGACTGTGTCGGCTACAAAGCCATGTAAAGGGTTCTGACCAACAATGCCGATCAGGTGGGCAAGGCCTCCCGGTTTTACTTCACGCGTAGAGAGCCCATCGACACTTACGTCACCGGCGAGAATTCCACCAGTATGGTGGGGGACAAGACCGTTAATAAGCCTTAACAATGAGGATTTACCCGAACCAGTTGGTCCTATAACTAAGACGAACTCACCTTCTGCAATTTCCAAATTTAGGTTTTCAAGAACCGTCGTTGTCGAATGTGGATAGATTAAAGAGACGTTAGAAAACTTAATCATGTCAACGCCAAAACAACTACAGCGCAGATCACAATTGACGAATCCCCAATGTGCCATGGGATTGGACGATATCTGCTGCGCAAGCGACTAATTCCATAGCCTCGTGAATCCATGGCTGCAGCAAGATTTAAAGATCTAGCGAGTGACTCTTCAAGCAACGGTATTGCTACTCGTATATATGAGTTGAAACCTTGCGTTTTTTGTCCACGTAAACGTTGCGCCTGGCGAATGCGTCCTACGCTGGTAACGACTTGAGGTAAAACTGAGGTTGCTATAACTAGAGTGACACCAAATTCATACACATATAGAGGCAGGACACGTAATAATCTGTGAGGGCTAGTTAATGAAGCTGCCGCACCAAAAATGACCAGGAGCGAGCAGATAATCACACCCTCAGCCAACGCCATAGTTAATCTTTCGCTGGTGACAGCACCACCGATTCGGATGCCAGGCATCCAATGAGGCAGATGCAGAATTGGTAGCGTGAAAATAGTTGTACCAGGGATAGGCACACCAATAGAAACTCCAATAAAAGTACGTATAAGTAAAATACTCACGGCTAATTTAAGAGACCACATAAAACTCTTGCTCCATGGTGCATCTTCTCGTTGCGTGAAAACTATCACTCCCATTACACCCACTGCCGCTAAAGCTAAGATTGGTGAATTAACGCGTGCAACTGAGATTGCAATCGCCAAGGACCAAATCCACCATGTCAGTGGGTGTAACGAGAATTTCTTCATCGTGAGACTACTTTTTTGCCTTCACTGCAATGGGGGTATTAATTTCGACACCACACTCTTTAGCGGGGAACCCATTTATTGCGCAAATTAATCCAGATGAGGCAGCCCGTATCTTGACCACTTGTCCTAAGACATCTATACCAAGAGATTCTTTTGCGACTCGAACGCACGTTGTTATTGTCTTTTGAACTTTCTCACCTTTAGGTGCGTATAGGGCTGATCCAAATTCGATAACAAGGCCAATTCGCTTTGTGTCATTATCTGCCTTAGTTCCAGCACATAGTGTTTTGAAATTTGGCTTTATCAAAGGGGCTTTAGAGGGAACGTCATCGCTGCTAAATACAAATGACCACCCTTCAACTGATCCATCGACAACATCAACCGTTGGTCCAGTCATCGCTGCAGTCCACATATTTTTTCCTGGCGCAGCTTGAAAATATCCCCAATAACGCCAACCTTTAGAGGCTGCTTGTGCAGAAGGTAGTACGCACAGTGATGAGAAAAGTAGAGTGAAGGCAAGAAGTAAAACTTTGACTTTCATTATTGTGAAGCCTCTCGAAATTAAAGAGTCTCACAGGGGTAGCTCCGTATAAAAGTGCCGAAATCGCACTTGTATCTAGGACCACACCCCGCAAACCTCGGCGGGTGTTTGTCATTATTGATTTGCTGCATTAGGTAATCCGACTTCGCTCATTGATGTGAGCATTACGGTTGCGGGTCAGCGTCGGATTTTCACCGAACTTCCCCTAATGAGAAACCTATTAAGTTGTGGGTGAACCAAACCACAACGGCTAGCGGTTGGCAACTGGGCGCGCAGGACTTAAGGTTTAACCATGGAATATAGACGTCTTGGCAGCACAGGCATGTATGTATCTGAAATCGCTTACGGAAACTGGATAACCCATGGTTCCCAAGTAGAAGCTGATGCAGCGATGCGCTGCGTGAAGACCGCGTTAGATGTTGGCATAACAACCTTTGATACCGCTGACGTATATGCAGGCACTCGAGCCGAGGTTGTACTTGGTAAAGCTTTGAAGGGCGTTCGACGAGAGTCCTATGAACTTTTCACTAAGGTGTATTGGCCAACGGGTACTGGGAAAAATGATCGTGGTCTTTCCCGTAAACACATTATCGAATCCTGCAATGCTTCTTTAAAGCGTTTACAGACTGATCATATTGATCTCTATCAGTTGCACCGATTTGATTTTGAAACACCGCTAGAAGAAACCCTCAGTGCACTCGATGATTTAGTCCACTCTGGAAAAGTACATTATGTTGGTTTCTCTGAATGGACTGCGCCACAGATCGCTGCTGGCTTAAAAATTCAAGATGCCAAGGGCTACAACCGTTTCGTCTCTAGCCAGCCACAGTACTCAGCGCTATGGCGCGTCATTGAAGCAGAGGTTGTTCCACTCTCCATCAAAGAGGGGATCGGCCAGATTGTTTGGTCTCCTATTGCTCAAGGAGTTTTGACTGGAAAATACTTGCCTGGCAAGAAAGCCCCAGCTGGTTCCCGTGCCACCGATAAAAAGAGTGGTGCTGGAATGATTTCTAGATGGTTAACCGAAGAGGTTTTAACCGCCGTGCAAAAACTCAAGCCAATCGCCGAAGAGGCTGGACTTACCATGTCTCAGCTGTCAATCGCTTGGGTTTTACAAAATCCAAATGTCTCAGCTGCAATTATGGGTGCAACGAAACCATCTCAAGTTAAAGAAAATGTGAAGGCCGCTGGCGTAAAGTTGGATGCATCAATCATGCGTGCAATAGATAACGCCCTTGGAATGTTGCCAGAAAAAGATCCAGCGAAAAACATAAGCCCCAACCCTCGGGCTTAATTTACTGTATCGCCCACTTTAGCTTGAGGCTTAGGTGCACGTAACCGACGCATCTGGGTAGAACGCAACCAGGCATACATTCCTAAACCTTTTGTCGAGGAAGCGGGGAATTTTTCACTTACTCGCGAACGTATTTTGCGGCCCAAGAAAATACCATCGACAACCGCGGCAACTAGTACCAAGTACATTAATGCGATCGCTGAAAATTGCACCGCTGCCACAGGAATCATGGTAAGAATTAAAACTACGAAAATTATGGGTAAAAAGTATTCGCCAATTGAACGACGAGAATCTACAAAGGTACGTACAAAACGTCGTTCAGCACCACGATCGCGAGCCGGTAGCGCATTTTCATCCCCACGTAAGTAAGCGGTACGAGACGCAATGCGGTCAGTGCGAGCTGCCAACTTCGCTGCTCGTTTTTGGTCCTTAGTCACCACAGGGGCGAGTGAAGAGACTATGCGCTTGGACTCGGAGTCCTTACGCTTTGGGGTAGGTCGGCCCTTACCTGAAGTAGCAGATGTCATGGCGATAACTATATTAGTTTTTCAATGCTTGTTGCGGTCGCAGACTGGTTGGGAGAGCAGGTAGGCTTGACCCATCTAGTCCAAGGAGAGCTCTGATGACAACTGAAACACCTACAGATTCACTTACAGCCTCGATTCGCTTAACCGATGTCGCTGCAACAAAGGTAGCTGCGCTATTGGCCCAAGAAGGCCGCGACGATTTAATGCTGCGTGTTGCAGTTCAGCCAGGTGGATGTTCAGGTCTTCGTTATCAACTCTATTTTGATGACCGTAACCAGGATGGCGATGTAATTCACGAGTTTGGAACCGTCAAGGTAATTATCGACAAGATGAGCGATCCATATTTAATGGGCGCATCAATTGATTTCGTCGATACGATTGAGAAGCAGGGATTCACTATCGATAATCCCAACGCTGGCGGCTCATGCGCGTGCGGCGACTCATTCAATTAATTTTGAACTTCTCTCACTCTAAGATCGCTACATGAAAATAGGTGTAGCTGGTTCTGTCGGTTTAGATCACTTGATGACCTATTCTGGAAAGTTCACTGACTCACTTGTCGCAGGCTCACTCGAAAAAGTCTCGCTATCATTTTTAGTTGACAGTCTGGATGTTCGCCGTGGTGGATGCGCTGCCAATATTGCTTTCGGAATGGGTGTCTTAGGGTTAAATCCAATTTTGATTGCTGCCGTCGGAAAAGATTGGCCAGATTATGAAGCGTGGCTTTCTCGTCACGGAGTAATTACTTCGCATGCACATGTATCTGAAACGCTCTACACCGCGCACTTTATGGTGACGACAGATGATGACCTTAATCAGATTGCTTCCTTTTTCCCCGGCGCAATGAGCGAAGCAAGAAATATTGAATTGGGTCCCATCATGGAAAAAACGGGGCGCTTGGATTTATTAGTCATCTCACCGGATGATCCAGAAGCGATGCTGCGCCACTCAGAAACGTGCCGCCAGCAGGGCATCGCATTTGCAGCAGATCCTTCTCAGCAGATGGCGAGAATGAGTGGGGATGAAATCAAGCTTCTTATCGATGGAGCTGCCTACCTATTTATGAATGAATATGAATTAGCCCTGGCCATGCAAAAGACCGGTTGGAGCGATGCCGAAATCCTTGGGCGAGTATCGGTGCGCGTCATAACGCTTGGCTCACAAGGTGCCAAAGTTGAAAGCGCACAAGGAGATGTAGTTCACGTCAGCGTCCCCAAGGAGCTCTCTAAGACTGACCCAACTGGTGTTGGTGATTCATTTAGATCAGGCTTTATTGCAGGACTTGCGTGGGGTTTGAGTCATGAGCGTTGTGCGCAGATAGGGGCTTTGATCGCTACCTACGTCATAGAAACAAAAGGCACCCAGGAGTATCGATTTACTTCAGCGCAGTTTGTCACTCGTTTTGCCGAAGCGTACGGGCCAGAGGCGGCCGCGGAGATTTCAATTCATCTTCAGTAATTTTGTGCGCTGTACCACTTCGCGCGCTCTTATTTGATACCAACAATGGCGCTATAGACCTATATCCTTACCCTTATGTCGCGACAGAAAATGCAGGGCCTACGTGCCTTAGCTCTACTTATCCCCACTCTTTTTCTAACGGGCTGCTCAAAGGTTTCTGGCCTTGGCTTTGAAGAGGGCGTCAGTAGCGTCAATGATGAGTCGCTGACTCTATGGCAGGGAGCGTGGATTGCTGCAGGAGTTGTGGGCGTATTTACACTTATTCTGATTCTTTGGCCCGCTTTTTTCCACCGATTGAAAAAAGATAGCCCTGAGTTTCCTAAGCAAACTCAATACAACATTCCAATCGAGATTATTTACACAATAATCCCGTTCCTAATTGTGGCTGTCATGTTTTTTTATACTGCTAAAAAGGAAAGCGTGATCACCGCAAAAAGTCCGAATGTAATGCACCAGATTTCAGTTGTAGGAATTCAATGGTCATGGCAGTTTGGATATCCAGAAGCTGGCGACAACGTTCTAGTAACTGGCACACCAGCAAAACCACCCACATTGGTCGTACCTTTGGGGGAGCGCGTTCGATACACGCTCACGGCCAATGATGTGATCCATGGTTTCTGGATTCCAGCGTTCATGATTCAAATGCAGGCTCTTCCTGGCGTAACTAACCATCTTGAATTTACGGCGAATAAGTTGGGTGAGTTTCCAGGGCGTTGCAATATGTTGTGTGGCCGCGCTCATACCCAGATGATCTTTAAGGTCAAAGTGGTTACGCCGGCCGAGTACCAGACGTATCTTCAAACTCTCAAGGGGAGCACAGTATGACCACCTACGCACAGAGACCTACTACGTCAGCGCTTCCTCCGTTACCCGCTAAAAAGGGAAAAAACTTTGTTAAATGGATAACGTCGACAGACCATAAAACTATTGGCTACCTCTATTTGTTGACATCTTTTGCCTGGTTTCTAATCGGCGGAATTTTGGCTCTGGCACTTCGAAGTGAATTAGCCCGTCCGGGCATGCAGTTTTTGAGTTACGAGCAGTACAACCAAATCTTTACAATGCATGGAACTATCATGCTTTTGATGTTTGCAACCCCACTTTTTGTGGGCTTTGCAAATGTGATCATGCCGCTACAAATTGGTGCGGCCGACGTAGCATTCCCACGGCTTAATATGCTTTCTTACTGGTTATACCTATTTGGTGGCACCATGGCATTCGCTGGTTTTTTGAGTCCGGGAGGCGCAGCATCATTTGGTTGGACCGTTTATGTTCCGCTTTCAAATGCTACATACTCACCTGGTATTGGTGCTGATTTATGGCTTATAGGTTTAGCAATCAGCGGTATCGGAACTATTCTGGGTGGCGTTAACTTCATTACAACTATTTTCACAATGCGTGCACCTGGAATGACGATGTTCCGTATGTCGATCTTCTCTTGGAACGTGCTACTTACATCGATCTTGGTTTTGCTAGCTTTCCCACCTCTAGCTGCAGCGTTGTTAGGGCTTGAATCCGATCGAATATATGGCACGCATTTATTCGATCCAGCAAACGGTGGAGCGATGCTATTCCAGCATCTTTTCTGGTTCTTTGGTCACCCTGAGGTTTATATCTTGGCGCTTCCATTCTTTGGAATTGCAACTGAAATTCTTCCTGTCTTTAGCCGTAAACCTATCTTTGGTTATAAAGGGCTAATCGCAGCGACGATTGCTATTTCAGCGTTATCGGTCTCTGTATGGGCCCACCATATGTTTGCTACTGGACAGGTGTTGTTGCCCTTCTTCTCATTCATGACGTTCCTCATTGGTGTACCGACGGGTGTTAAGTTCTTCAACTGGATCGGCACAATGTGGCGCGGTCATGTGACATTTGAAACTCCCATGTTGTGGGTGATGGGCTTTCTCGTAACCTTCTTATTCGGTGGACTTACCGGAATTATTCTGGCCTCACCACCACTGGACTTTGCAGTCTCTGCAAGCTATTTCGTTGTCGCGCATTTCCATTACGTACTATTTGGAACTGTGGTCTTTGCAATGTTTGGCGGATTCTATTTCTGGTGGCCAAAGATGACGGGAAAGATGCTCAATGAGCGACTTGGCAAGATCCATTTCTGGACAACATTCTTTGGTTTCCATTTAACTTTCCTCATCCAACATTGGCTAGGAATTAAAGGTTTCCCACGTCGCTATGCAGATTATTTAGCTACTGATGGATTTACCTTTATGAACACCGTTTCAACAATCGGCTCATTCCTGTTGGCTTTCTCGATGATTCCATTTGCCATCAACGTATGGATCACACGCAAATCACCTCTCGTTGGTGTCGATGATCCTTGGGGCTATGGCGCATCTTTAGAGTGGGCAACTTCATGTCCACCACCTCGCCACAACTTCTTAACGATGCCCCGAATTTCTAGTGAGCGCCCTGCCTTTGATTTACACCATCCTCACATTAAGACCGAGGGGCATTAACATGAAAGTTAACTGGCAACTATTCGGTGGATTATCTGTTTTCTATGTACTGATGACTATTATCTATTGGCAGATTGGTGGAGAACCAGTCGGCGTTGGCGGAATGTTATTGGCTGCCTGCCTTGCTGGAATGGTCGGTTTTTATGTGTGGTTTACTCAAAAGCGAATCGGGGTAACTCTCCCGGAAGATAATCTGACTGCTCTGATTGAAGATGGTGCTGGGGAGCTTGGTTTTTATAGTCCGCATTCTTGGTGGCCACTACCTGTTGCGTTGAGTGCGTGTGCCATGGGACTGGGCTTAGCTATCGGTTGGTGGTTAACGCTAATCGGTCTTGGTTCACTCATCATCAGCGTTATCGGAATGGTTACTGAATACGAGAAGCCACTTACCTCTGCTTCACACTAAATAGAACGTTGTGAAACTCGCACGCTTTGCACCCGGAGTCTTTGTACTTTTATGGAGTACGGGTTTTGTAGGGGCAAAATATGCATTGCCATACGCCGATCCATTCATTCTCCTTGCAGCTCGCGTTCTTGTAGCCTCCTTCCTTCTTTTTGCTGTCGCACTCCTTGTTAAGTCACCAATCTCTATTGGTTCTGGGGCAGTTCGAAAATCATCAGTAATAGGTATTTTTTTACATGCAGCATATTTAGGGGGAGTGTTCTTCGCTATTTCACAAGGTTTACCTGCAGGTGTAGCTGCGGTGATCACAAGCTTGCAACCTGTTTTTGTTTCACTATTAGCAGTTAAGTTATTAGGGGAAAAACTAAGGCGCACACAGCTAGTTGGGCTTTTCTTAGGTCTGGCAGGCGTTGTTTTAGTTGTAGGACCAAGCTTTAACAATGGTCTTCCGCGTGGTGGCATCTTCGCCGCTTTTGTTGCACTAGCGGGCAGTACTACGGCAACTATTTTGCAGAAAAAGTTAGGTGCAGGTATTCCACTGTTAGCAGGAACTGCCTATCAGTATCTAGCTAGTGGGGTAGTGCTAGGCGCGTTGGCCATCTTAACTGGCGGCGTGCATATTCAATGGAGCTTGCACTTCACTATGGCTTTTTTATGGCTGCTTTTTGCACTTTCATTTGGCGCTATTCTCTTGCTTCTATGGCTACTCAATACGGGTAGCGCTGTATCTGTTTCTTCTTTGATGTACTTGGTGCCACCAGTTACCGCGTATGAGGCATTTCTTCTCTTTGGTGAAAAAGTAAACACCCAGGGCTTCCTTGGAATAGGAATGTGTGCCCTAGGTGTTTGGCTCGTCATGCGTGCTGGGAACTAGTGATGCTCAATTTCTTTTAGATCTTCTGCTGTAACTTTAGGAAGTCCAACAGCGTGAGCCTTACTTAAACGAGCACGAACCTTGTTCTTAATACCCCCAGGGCGCTTCACGCCACGTGCATCGGTTGCTGATAGCTCGAGTGCGGGTGCTTGCTCATGTGATGTCAAGATAAAACGCTTTTGGTCGCTAATTGGTTCATGAATTTCAACAAACTCACCGCTAGGCATGCGCACTAAGCGACCAGTTTCAAGTCCGTGTAATACCAAGTCCCGGTCAGCGCGCTGAAGGGATAGACATAGACGCTTGGTGATAACGAAGGCAAGTGGAGGTAGAACAAAAATACCAATACGAGAGAACCACATAATTTGATTGATTGATAGATGGAAATTAGTGGCCAAAATATCATTGCCACCATTTATTAACGCAACCAAAACGAAAGTGATTGACATAACGCCCAGTGCTGTTCTATTAGGAACGTTGCGCGGACGATCTAAGAGATGGTGTTCGCGCTTGTCGCCGGTTATCCAACTCTCAATGAATGGATAAAGCGCCATTCCTGTAAATAGAATTCCGGGAACAATGAGTGCGGGAATCAAAATGTTCCAAGAGACGGTGTGACCGAATGCGTGTGTTTCTAATGGGGGAGCCATGCGTACTAATCCATCGAGCCAGCCCATGTACCAATCGGGTTGGGATCCCGCAGAAATCTGTCCCGGGGTATAGGGACCGTATAACCAAATGGGGTTAATCGATGCGACCGCTGATAAGAAGGCGATAACTCCAAACACGATAAAAAAGAATCCACCAGCTTTTGCCATATAGACCGGCAAAATTGGATGACCAACAACATTCTTTTCAGTCTTACCTGGACCAGGAAATTGTGTGTGCTTCTGATACCAGACCAACATCACGTGAATCGTTATCACCGCTAAAAATGCCCCAGGAATTAAAAGTACGTGCAGGGTGAATATGCGAGGCAAGAAGCCGACACCGGGGAAAGCGCCGCCAAACAAAAAGAAAGAGATATATGTTCCAACCAGTGGGATAGCTTGAATAATCGCAGACGTAATGCGAAGTCCGGTTCCAGATAAAAGATCATCTGGTAGCGAGTAGCCGAAAAGCCCTTCTACAAAACCAAGAGTTAGAAGGAGAATTCCTAGAATCCAGTTGAACTCGCGTGGCTTTCTAAAAGCTCCAGTGAAAAATACTCGAAGCAAGTGAGCAACAATTGCTGCCATAAATATATTGGCAGCCCAGTGATGGATTTGTCGCATAAGTAATCCGCCGCGTACTTCAAAAGAAATGTCCAAAGTTGAGGCGTACGCTGCTGACATCTTGATGCCCTTAAGTGGCTCGTAGACACCTTCATAGATGACGTCGCGCTGTGATGGATCAAACCACAGAGTTAGAAATGTTCCAGAAAGCAGCAAAATAACAAATGAGTACATGCAGACTTCACCCAGCATAAAGGACCAGTGGTCGGGAAATACTTTATTGAGTGACTTCTTTACCCAACCGGCAGCGCCTATTCGCTCGTCAACAAAGTCGGCGGCATTTCCAAGTCTCTTCTCGGCAGTTGTCATTGTGAATTACGCTCCCAATAGCTAGGACCTACTGATTCATTAAATGGTGCACGTGCAATTAAATAACCCTCTGCATCGACAGTGATATCGAGTTGTGGCAAAGGCCGGGCCGCAGGCCCGAAGATAACTTTAGCCCCACGAGTTACATCGAAAGTTGACTGATGACATGGGCACAGCAGATGTTTCGTCGTTTGCTCGTATAAAGCAACCGCACAGCCCATGTGGGAACAAATCTTAGAGAAGGCGATAATGCCATCGTGTGTCATCGCTAGTTTCTCAGGGGAGAGTTGAAAATCCTCTTCGCGAATACGTATGAGAAGAACGGGATCCTTAGCGATATCACTGAGTAAGCGTTCGGTCTCTTCTGGCATTTCTGGAAGCGTTTGCACTACTGCGCCGACTTCGAGGTCCGAGGCCAAAATTGGTCGATTGCCAGGATCTGTAACGAGGCGCGTTCCAGCTTTCCAATTAGTTGTTTCAAGTTGCTTCTTAGGAAGGGGACCTAGATCGCGAAGGAGAAGAACGGGGGGGAGGGCAAATAGACCGAGTGAAAAGCCTAGGGAGCGCTTAATTAAACTTCTGCGACCAAGTTTCACTTCGGCAGCGGCATGTTTTACGGTTTTTACTAACTCATCACGATCTTCATCGGAGGATCTAAATTCATGGCGATGATTAATAACTTCAGTTTCAGGCATCAACTTCTTGGCCCAATGAATAGCACCCAAACCTAGAAATAAAAGAGAGAAAGCCATTCCAAGACCTAAGCCAAGTTGCTGCACATTTTGATTTCCCATGACAGGAATGAAGACAAAAACATCGCTTGCAATAAATACATACGAGTAGATGAGTAGTAAAGATGAAATCCCGGAGAGCCCAAATAGAATTGCGACTTGTTGTTCTGCGCGTTTTTCTGCTTTTGGATCAATGTCTGCATTACGCATTACATGCGGGGCAGGTCCAGGATCTTGTATTGGCTCGATTTCCGTAGACACGTCACTCATCTCGCTTTCGTTGTTAACCAGACAGCAATACCAATAAGCAAACCGATTCCCAGAACCCACGCTAAGAGGCCTTCAGTTACTGGCCCAATTCGACCCATAGTGGCTCCACCCAAGTTGGGTTCGTTCTCGGCAGATTTAATCCATTTAATCAGGGAAAGTTTTTCGGCTGGCGAAATTGTTTTATCGCTAAATACTGGCATTGCTTGAGGGCCAGTAATGAGTGCTTCGTAAATATATTTAGGCTCAACACCCATAAGTGTTGGTGCATATTTACCTTGAGTTAAAGCTCCACCTTGTCCAGCAAAGTTATGACACATTGCGCAGTTATTTCTAAATAACTCTCCGCCTTGCGCAGTATTGCCATCACGCTCGTAGTTAAGAACTGCATCAGTTGGAATAGCAGGACCAGGGGCTAGGGAGGCTACATATGCTGCCAGAGCTGCAGTTTCTTCGGCGTT
>WLHW01000015.1 GCA_009702525.1 Actinomycetota bacterium | reverse complement strand
GGACCACCAACAAGGGCCAAGGTGTAGCCCTTGGTTTTAAATGCGTGCGCCAATGAGCTCGCCAGTGGAGCGCGTTCTATAAGCGAACGAATCGCTAACTCGCCTGCGGCGCTCAATGCACTAGTCACAATAAGTAAGGTTAGAGCAGTACCCTTGCTCCATGATCCCTGCACCTGGTGCGGGCAGCGAAGGCAGTAAGAAGAAGCGGAAGCGTAAGCGCCCCGCTAACCGCGGCCCCCAAACAACGACTTCTAAACCCGCTAGCGCCTCCAAACCTGCCGGTAAACGGGTCTATGCCAAACGCGTAGATGAGGTCAGTGCTGGCGGACTCGTCATCGACTCCACTGGGACTATGGGTTTACTCATTGGGCGCATAGATCAAAAAGACTCCTCGGGCACCAAGCTTTTGTGGTCGCTTCCTAAAGGCCACATCGAAGCTGGAGAAACTCCAGAGCAAGCTGCAATTCGTGAAGTTGCCGAAGAGACTGGCATTACGTCAGCGATTTCGCGATCTCTCGGAGTTATCGATTTTTGGTTTATGGCCGGTGGTAAAAGAATTCATAAAACTGTTCACCACTTTCTTTTCTCTGAAGTTGGGGGAGAGTTAGCTCCACAAGTGAGTGAAGTAGATGAAGTTTCATGGTTTCCATTAAGTGAAATTATTGACCACTTGGCCTACCCAGATGAAAAGAAATTAATAGCGCGCAGTGGTGAGCTGAAAGTATGAAGAAAATTGTTGGTGCGTTGCTCACTCTCTTTTTTATTATTGCACCACTTCCGGTTTCTCATGCTGAAACCCCAGTCGTAAAAATTATTAGCGCACCACACCAAATGTATAACGGTGATTTTCGAAATGATGATCTTGCTCAAGAGTTGACACCATCGGGGAGATTAGGACAACTGGTTTATGTTCCTGCTTCCCGATCAAAAACTTGGGTAATAGATGCCTCACTACTAGATGAAGTTATTGCAATGACTGGCGATTATAAAATTGCAAGTAAAGCCGTCCCTATCGGAAGCTCCATTGCTACTAACTGGCTTTCGCAGTTGAAAAAAGTTAGTTATTTAAATGATGTTATTTCGTTAGCGTATGGAAATCCAGATGTTGTTTTAGCAAGACGCTTAGCGCCATCCGAACTTAAAGCTTATTATTCTTATGGAAAAATAAAATTGGAAACGATTTTGGGTCGTGGGGTCAGAACCGCGGCTGGGACAGGTTTAAATGCCGGAACCTCACGAATAAATAATGCACAGCGCCTGTCGTACAGCAATAACCGTAAGGCGTTAACGCGACTATCTAAGGTTGTTACGCATCCCGATGTCGCTGAATTACGGATGAAATTGGCGCGCTTGCTTACACCGACCCTCGACAAAGCTTCTCGCCAATACTTCTCAGTTAACGCCGAAGCTGCCGTATTAGCGCAAACTCATAGATTGCGTGTGAATCCCGGCAAGTATCAAATTACAACAGAGAATGCCAAACTTCCTGTGACTGTTATTAACCAATTTCCGGTCGACGTTACAGTCAATATTGACATGATGGCTAATAACTCACGCATCACTGTCTTTGGATTTACAGGAGTTCGCTTACCCGCTAACTCAAAGACGCAACTAGAGTTAGCGGCTCAAGTAATCGCGCCCGGTGAAACAACAATTCTTGCTCAAATTACGGATTCGAAGGCGGTTTCCATAGTTCCTTCGTCAATTTTAAAACTCAACGCCACAGTAATAGATTCAAGAGTCACATGGTTTACGACTGGAGCAGCAATACTTCTCTTATTAGCTGCGATTACCCAAAGTGTCCGCCGAGTTCGAAAGGGGCGCACGAATGAAATCTAATGATCTCTTTCGCGCCTCAGGAATTATGGCTTTAGGAACCATAATTTCACGTATCACTGGATTTATTAGAGGAATTTTAATCGTCGCAGTGCTTGGAACAACATTATTAGCTGACACTTATAACGTTGCCAACACAATGCCTAATATTTTGTATAACTTGTTAGTTGGCGGCGCCTTAACTGCAATATTTATTCCGCAACTTGTCAGATCCTTTGATCATGAAGATGGCGGTGATGGATTTGCTTCGCGTTTAGTAACGACAATTTCATTGATTCTGTTGGTGCTTGTTGTAATCGGTGTCTACTGTGCGCCAGCGCTCGTACGTTTATATGCACCTGAGTTTTTTACTGCAGGTTTTGAGACTGAAAAAGAGATTGCTATTGCTTTTACTCGCTACTGCCTCCCACAAATCTTTTTTCTTGGAGTTTTTACAATGCTGGGCCAGGTTGCAAATGCTCGAGGCTCTTTTGGGCCACTTATGTGGGCCCCAATTGCCAATAACTTGGTTGGAATAGCGCTCTTTGGCGCATTTCTGATTTTTTCTCCTTCAGTAACAACTAACACAATCACACCTTTGCAGGTACAAGTCCTTGGGTGGGGAACTACCTTCAGTGTGGTTGTACAAGCCTTGGTATTAATCCCCGTTATTCGTCATTTAGGAATTAGATTAAAACCCCAGTGGGGATTATCCGGACTGGGTAAATCATTTGGTTTAGCGGGTTGGACTTTGTTATATGTTCTCATCTCTCAACTTGGTTATTTAGTGACTGTCAATGTTGCTACTAGCGCTGCGGTACGAAGTGCTCAAGAGGGTATTGCAAGAGGTGTTGGATATACACCTTATACGTATGCATATTTTGTTATGTTACTTCCATATTCAATTGTGACTATTTCAATTATTACTGCGATTCTTCCGCATCTTTCCCGCTTAGCTGTAGCTAAGGAAAATGCAGAAGTGAGGATTCAATTAATTCGAGCGATTAAACTGGTTGGAGTCATAACCGTCCCAAGCGCTGTTGCATTCTTTTTGTTTGGTCCGCTGATCACGCAAGTTATATTCGTAGGAATTCCTGCTGAAGATTCACGTTATATCGGATACGTACTTTCAGCTTTGAGTTTTGGTCTCGTAGCTTTTTCCATTAACTTAATTTTAATTCGAGGATTTAATGCCTTCGAAGATACTCGAACTCAAGTTATTTCAATATTTATTATTAATCTCATCTCTGTAGTACTGTCCTATGTTTTCCTCCATTTCCTTAAAGTTCAATGGGTAACCATTGGACTCGGTTTAGCATTTTCGATTAGTTATGTTGTTGGCCTCCTGATTACGTTGTCGCTACTCAAGAAACATACTGGTCAAATAAAAGTCATGGATTTCTTTGGTCAGCACCTTCGTTTATTTGCCGCCGCCTTTGGTGTTATGACCCCTCTATACGTGTTGATGCGCTACATCACATGGCTTGGAGTTGAGTTATCGCCTTTAGCTCGTGCTGGTGAACTTCTACTTGTTATGGTGATGGCATTTTTGGGATATTTGCTAGCAGGTAAGGCTGTCGGGGTTGAAGAAATCAGTATGATTCGCCAACTACGTGACTCAGTCGTTCGTCGCTCATCACGTCCGGAATAAAGCGTGTAAATTGCAGGTTATAAGCACTAGGTAATGAGGAGTACATATGAGCGACGTGCGTGATGTGGTAATTGTGGGATCTGGGCCAGCTGGTTATACGGCGGCCATTTACGCATCTCGTGCGCAGTTAAATCCGATTATTTACGAAGGCTCCGTCACTGCAGGTGGAGCACTTATGAATACAACCGAAGTAGAGAATTTTCCTGGTTTTGTTGATGGAGTCATGGGTCCAGATTTAATGGACAATATGCGCAAGCAAGCAAAGCGCTTTGGTGCGCAGTTAATTACCGATGACATTGTTGAGATGGATTTAGCCGGTGATGTTAAAACTCTTACCGATGGTTCTGGAAATATTGTTAAAGCAAAAACTGTCATTTTGGCTACAGGTAGTGCCTACCGCGAAATTGGTTTAGAGAACGAAAAGCGTTTATCCGGCCATGGGGTTTCTTGGTGTGCAACGTGCGACGGTTTCTTTTTCCGCGATCAAACTATTGCAGTAGTTGGTGGTGGAGACTCTGCAGTCGAAGAAGCTACATTCTTAACGCGTTTTGCTACCAAGGTTGTACTTATTCATCGCCGCGATACATTGCGTGCTTCAAAAATTATGGTTGATCGCGCAACTTCAAATCCTAAAATTGAGTTTTTATGGAACACCGAGGTCATTGATGTTTTAGGTGAAGCTAAGGTTTCAGGATTAAAGCTGAGAAACACGATTGACGGAGCTGAGACAGAACGGGCTTTCACTGGCTTATTTGTTGCCATCGGTCACATCCCACGCAGTGAACTTATCGCCGATCAGATTACGCTCAATGGCGAGGGTTATGTGGAAGTGGACGGCCGATCAACCCGTACAAATATTCCTGGTGTTTTTGCGTGTGGTGATCTTGTTGACCATACCTACCGCCAAGCCATTACTGCCGCCGGCTCGGGTTGCCAAGCCGCCCTTGATGCTGAGAAATATCTAGCGCACCACTAAAGTTCATTCATTACATATAAGAATCTGAGGAGTAAAAATGGCTACAAGTAAAGTAACGACTGCGACTTTTGATGCAGAGGTTTTGAAGAGCACAACCCCTGTTTTGGTTGATTTTTGGGCCGAGTGGTGCGGACCTTGCCGTGCAGTTGGGCCAATCCTTGAAGAGATCTCAGATGAGTACGGCGCAAAAATTAAGATTGTAAAACTCAATACCGATGAAGAGTCAGCGATAGCCATTAAATATGGAATTACCTCCATCCCAACAATGAATGTTTTTGTCAATGGAGAAGTTGTAAAGACTATTGTCGGTGCAAAGCCAAAACCTGCGCTGCTTAAAGATCTCGAAAACTACATCGCTTAATTTTCTTTACGAGAAAACTAATGCCAGAGCTAACGCAAGCGCAGATTAGATCCTTCCAGCAGGCTCGTGGGTTAAGCGTAACTGGTGAGATTGATGATGTAACTGCGCGCGCATTAGAAGAAGCTCGCTGGAAACTAGGTGATCGTTCTTTAAATCTGCAAACTCCCCCTTTAATGCGCGGAGATGACGTTGCGGCGCTGCAATCTCGATTAACTGAAATGGGTTTTGATTGTGGCCGTGTTGATGGAATTTATGGACCACGTTCTGAAGCTGCAGTGAAAGAGTTTCAACAATCTGTTGGAATTAATGTGGATGGAAAATGCGGACCCGCAACCATTATTGCATTGCTGCGATTAACGCGAATAGTTTCTGGGGGAGCACCTTCTGCTATGCGTGAAAGTGCAACTCAAAGAAATCGTGGACCTGCCCTTGCAAATAAAGTTATTGTTTTAAATCCAGATGGTAGTAATCCACTTATTTATGATGTGGCCGTTCGCACTGAGGGACGTTTATTAGCTTTAGGCGCTTCGGTTTTCTTAACTCGTGGAGTTTCTAATAATCCAACAGAGTTCGAGCGTATTGCTTTTACAAATCAAAGTGCCGCCGATTTGATGATTTCTCTTCACTTAGATAAATATAAGAACGAGCAAGCACATGGGGTCGCAACTTATTTTTATGGCAGCGATGCACATGGTGTGCACTCAATCGTTGGTGAGCGTTTTGCGTCGTTGGTCCAGCGTGAACTGTGTGCCAGAACTGATTTAGCTAACTGCCGGACCCATGCAAAGGCGTGGGATCTTTTGCGTTTAACGCGCGCGCCCGCCGTGCAAATTGATTGTGGTTATGAGAGCAATCCAGGCGACATGGAGCGCATTGCTAGAGCTGATTTTCGCGACGTTATTGCCGAGGCTTTAGTGATAGCGATACAACGTCTTTATTTAGCTGCCGAAGATGATGCAAAAACGGGAACTTTACGAATTGCAGATCTTAGAAGTGCGGGTATTCGCCGTTAAATAGCGCACGAAGTACGTGTGTGTTGTGGCAGACTTCGCTCATGTCCGAGATAACGCAACGCTTTGCAACTGGAGCTCCTCAAAATCTTGAGGACCGCTTTGCAAACCGAGCCTCGCATATGAAGCCAAGTGAAATTCGCTCTCTATTTGCTGTCGCATCTCGCCCTGAAATTGTTTCACTAGCTGGAGGTATGCCCAATCTCTCGGCATTCCCCATGTCAATGATGGCCGATGTTGTTCAAAAATTAGTTTTAACCAATGGTTCTGAAGCCTTGCAATATGGCAGCGGGCAGGGCCATCCAAAACTGCGCGAACAAATCTGCGAAGTCATGGCACTTGAAGGTATTCGTGCCAATCCTGACGATGTTTTAGTAACAACCGGTTCACAGCAGGCCCTCGATTTAATCTCTCGAATCTTCATTGATCCGGGCGATGTTGTTTTAGCAGAAGCGCCTTCGTACGTTGGGGCCTTAGGAACTTTTCACCAATATGAAGCCTCGGTTATCCATGTTGAGACCGACGATTCTGGCTTAGTGCCGCAAGGTTTGCGCGAAGCTATTAAGAGCGTGCGGGCCGCAGGCCGCAAAATCAAATTCCTCTACATGATCCCTAACTTTCAAAACCCATCTGGCGTTTTACTTCCAGCAGAACGTCGCACCGAGATTTTAGCTATCTGCCGAGAAGCTGGAATCTTCGTTGTTGAAGATAATCCATACGGTTTGCTTGGCTTTGATAAGCCCTCACCTAATGCCATGCGAGCTGAAGATTCAGAGAATGTTATTTATCTAGGAACTTTTTCTAAGACAATCGCACCTGGACTTCGTGTGGGTTGGGCGCTGGTTCCACCGTCATTAAAAGAGAAGATGGTTATTGCTAGCGAATCCTCTATTTTATGTCCTTCTAATTTTGCTCAACTAACCATTTCTAGCTATTTAGCTGATCAACCGTGGCGCGATCAAATCGCCTCGTTCTGCGATTTATATAAAGTGCGTCGCGATGCCATGTTGGAATCCCTAGATGAGTATTTCCCTGCAGCAGCTAAGTGGACCAAGCCGGGCGGTGGTTTTTATGTGTGGGTTACTTTGCCACCTGAAATCGATACCACCGCATTAATGCCTAAAGCTATCGTTGCCAAAGTTGCCTACGTTCCAGGTACGGCTTTTTACGCCGATGGATTTGGATCATGGTCGTTGCGTCTGTCCTACTGCTATCCAACACCAGAGCGTATTCGTGAAGGTGTGAAAGCGTTGGGTGGAGTAATTAAAACTGAGATGTCACGCCGAGGTGGCAACCAATTACATTAACCCTCTAGTTTTTGGGTTAAACGTTTTAAATCTTCAGCTCCAGCAAACTCAATCACAATCGTTCCTTTTTTAACACTGCCTTGAATCGTCACGCGTGTATCCAGTGCGTCACCAATGCGTTCGGCGATTTCATTAAACTCCACAATGCTAGATGTAACCGTAGTGAGTTTTTTGGTTTTCTTTTTGGTTGGACTTGCACCGATCGCTTGTTCGGTAGCACGAACACTTAAACCTTCCTTAACAATTTGGTTTGCTAAGGTCTCAATTGCGTGCGCATCGGTCAACCCAAGTAGAGCCCGAGCATGGCCTGCCGACAAAGCCCCTGATGCCACTTTTTGTTGAACCGATACTGGAAGATTCATTAAGCGAATCGTGTTTGATATCAACGGACGCGAACGACCAAGTTTTGTGGCTAACTCTTCATGTGTGCAGTTAAAGTCAGTTAACAGCTGCGAATATGCTGCAGCTTCCTCTAACGCATTTAGTTGGCTGCGATGGATGTTTTCAATAAGAGCTTCACGAAGTAATTCATTGTCTGAAGTCTGACGAATGATTACTGGGATGGTCTTTAACCCTGCAGCTTTTGCTGCACGAAAACGTCTTTCACCCATGATTAATTCATACTTATTAGGTGCAACTTGGCGGACAACTGGGGGTTGCAAAATACCAATCTCTTTAATAGATGCGATTAATTCATTGAGTGCTTCTTGATCAAAGTGTGTTCGAGGTTGACGAGGGTTAGGTGAGATATCGGTTAGTGCAACTTCATTTTGGGTTGCGACTTCTTCTCCGGCAACAGTCAGTGATGTTGGAATTAATGCATCTAAGTGTGTGCCTAAGCCACCACGACGTGCCATTATGCAATCTCGCCTTCACGTTTATAATTTATTGAAACAACATTGGAATCAAATGGTTTTGCGCGAAGCGCAAGTTCTCGCGCTACAGACATATATGCAATCGCACCTGGTGAAGACGCGTCATATGTCATTACGGTCTGATTAAATCCAGGAGCTTCTGACACTCGAACTGCGCGTGGAATAGGAATATCAATTAATTCATTGGGATAGTGTTTGCGAATTTCATCTGCGACATCGTTTGCTAAACGTGTACGACCATCAAACATTGTTAATACAAATGTTGAGAGTTTTAACTGTGCATTCAAACGTTTCTTAACAACCTCAAAAGTTTTTAACAGTTGTGATAAACCTTCGAGTGCGTAATATTCGCATTGAATTGGAATCAACATCTCTTTAGCTGCAGTGAGTGCGTTGATTGTTAACAAACCTAAACTTGGCGGGCAGTCAATAAAGATGTAGTCCACAGCATCGCCGCGTTTTTCACGATCGCGTACCAACTCTTCGATTGCCTCTTTAAGTCGCATCTCTCGAGCAACCATTGGTACTAATTCGATTTCTGCTTGAGCAAGTGATGTGTTGGATGAGATGCACTCAAGTGAAGGAAAGCCTTTTACTTTTTGGGCACAGGCCGACATCGTCGTATCGCCCATTAAAACTTCGTAAATTCCAGGGTTCTCTAGATGCTCCACGCCAAAGGCCGTCGAGGCGTTTCCTTGAGGATCTAGGTCGATCACCACAACGTTTAGGCCCCCCATAGACAGGGCGGCGGCGATATTGACTGTGGTGGTGGTTTTGCCTACCCCGCCCTTTTGGTTAGCGACGGTGATAACGCGCAGGGTGGCAGGTTTGACCATCGCCTCTTTGAGGCGGCGAGTACCAACGACCTTTTTTGTTTCACGTGAATCATTCACGGGGCTTAGTTAAGCACCTTTACGTATCTCTACGATGCGTCCACGCTCAATTCCCTCTAAATCAACCTCGTGCAACAGCGCCTTGGGTAGGGTTTTCATCTCATCCTCGGCCGATTTGCCCTTTATGGCCATTAATGAACCCCCTGTTTTAAGGAGGTGCCAACTAATCTTCTTTAGTTTTTCCAGTGGAGCCACTGCCCGCGCCGTTACATAGTGGGCTGTTGTCCGAACATCTTGGGCCTGACCGCGAATAACCTCGATATCTAGGCCTACAACGGCCTCTTTAAGGAACTCCACTCGGCGCTCTAAGGGTTCAATGAGGGTCACTCGAAGATCTGGACGTGCCAGGGCGATAACTATTCCCGGCAAACCCGCCCCTGAGCCGATATCAAAGACGATTGAACCCTCTTTTAACAAGGAGGTTACTGGTAGGCAGTTAAATATATGCCGCTCCCAGATGCGCTCGGCCTCGCGTGGGCCCAATAAACCACGCTCAATGCCAGCGGTTTCAAGAAAATGGGCGTAGGCGTGAACCCGATCGATATCCGGAAAGTACCGTTCGATCAGAGTTTCACGTGAAACATCCACTTATGCGGGATAGATAACGACGAAACGGTGTGGATCTTCTCCGTCGGACTCGCTACTTAGGCCAAGCTCTTGAATTGTGTCGTGGATAATTTTGCGTTCGAATGCGTTCATTGGCGCTAGTTTTATCGAGTTGCCTGTTGATTTGGCCTCTTCCGCCATCTCCCCGGCGAGCTTTGTGAGCTCTGTACGGCGATTGGCTCGGAAGTTATCGATATCGAGCATGAGACGGGAGCGATCACCTGTCGCTGTTTGAACAGCTAGGCGGGTGAGCTCTTGGATTGCATCCAGAACCTCACCGTCGCTGCCCACTAGGTGGCGTAGTTTGCCACCGACGATAGCCAGAGCTGCACGGTCATTTTCAACGTCGATGTCGATATCGCCATCTAGGTCCGCGATATCCAATAGAGCCTCTAGGTAGTCAGCGGCGATATCGCCCTCTTCCTCTAGTTTGGCGACGCCTTTGACTGGTTTTGCCTCTACGCCTTCTTCTACAACGGTCTCACTCTTTGTTTTTGCCATATCTCGCTCTCCCTGTCGGGTTTGTGGTGAATTAATACTATTTGTCCTATTTTGTACGGTCTTTACTTCTTTTTCTTCTTCTTTTTTGGCTGATTTCGTTGGCCTTTTAGATCTTCGGGAGTCTCTAGGTTGAGCGCTTCTGGGCTCTCTACACCACCACTCTTTTTAGCTTTTTTGTGTTGCAACTCTTCATAGGCCGGAGATCCTGGTGTTGGGTTTCGCTTAATGACGTAGAACTGTTGTCCCCATGTCCATAAGTTTGTTGTCGACCAATAAATTAAAACGCCGATTGGAAAGTTAACACCAGATATCGCGAAAATAACGGGGAATGCATACAACATAATTTTTTGTTGTTGCAACATCATATTGTTGCTTGAATCCATCTTTGGCATTCCTTTCATCATCAACTGACGTTGAGTGGTGAA
Source organism: Actinomycetota bacterium (assembly GCA_009702525.1). Classification (GTDB taxonomy): domain Bacteria; phylum Actinomycetota; class Actinomycetes; order Nanopelagicales; family Nanopelagicaceae; genus Planktophila. Next base: position 8,708 of record WLHW01000015.1, on the reverse strand, counting down.
AGTTGTTAACGACATAAATGCAATCAAAACTACGGTCACTATTTTTACTGTAGTGATATTTGTTCCTAGAAAGGTATCTGAAATTGGTGCGCCAAAGAATTTAGCGTTCGCTGCACTCACCACATCAGATTGAGTGAGTACTCCGTGTTTTATTGGTGGGTTTTTTCCAATTCCGTTTAAAACGGTAAATAACGCAAAGAAGATTGGGGCTTGTGCCAAAATTGGAAAACATGATGCTAAAGGATTTGTTTTGTGTTCCTTGTACAGCTTCATCATCTCTTCAGATTGTTTTTGGCGGTCATCTTTATACTTCTTTTGAATCTCCTTCATGTGCGGCTGAAGGGCAGTTAATGCGCGCTGGCTTTTGATTTGTTTTACGAAAAGTGGAATTAAAATAATACGGATTAAAATAACGAGGCCCACAATTGCGAGTGACCAAGAAACACCGCTATTGGTTCCAAAAATTGGGGAAAGCCCATCATGGATGGTTGTAATGACCCAAGAAACCGCTATATATAAGGGGTTTAGAATAGTATTCATAAATTACACTCCGACCTTTTCTTTGACTGCATAATCCACACCCCCATGTGACCATGGGTTACATCGCACTAAACGCCAAGCGCTCATTGCTAATCCTTTAACTCCATATGTTTCAATCGCACTAACGGCGTAACTGGAACACGATGGGTAGTACTTGCACCTGGCTCCAAACATTGGTGAGATCCATTTTTGATAAAACTTGATTGGAGCTGTTAGAAATTTTCTCATTTTTTTATGGCCCGCTCGTTGGCTTTTTTAACCACATTGGTTATTACTTCATTTATTTCACTTGCACAGTCCGCAGTTGCCGCATTATTTAATCCGCGTACAACAAATAGGCTTCCTTGGGGAAGTTGTGAGTAGTGATCCCGTAAACAGTGGCGGATTTTTCGCGCTAGGCGGTGGCGTGCTACAGATCCACCAACTGCTTTACTGATAATTAATCCAGCACGGGCAGGTTGGGACACATCACTGGTGATATATAGGTAGCCGACGAAGTTGGCCGATGTAAATCGAATTCCACTCTTCGTTGCGCGGGCGAAATCCCCGCTCTCTGTAAGACGCGCTGTTTTAGCAAGCACAAGAGTCTGCTTATAAATCCTTATGCTGAAAGTCGGGCGCGACCTTTAGCGCGACGAGCTGCAAGAACTGCGCGGCCTGCGCGGGTTGCCATGCGTGCGCGGAAGCCATGCTTCTTAGCGCGGCGTCGGACGTTGGGTTGGAAGGTGCGCTTTGTCATGTAAAACTCCTAAGATAAAAAATCTGGCGATCGGTCAGAAATACGGGGGAAGCGAGGGTGTAACGGTAGAGGTCTGGGGATAAGGCGGTCAAACTCAGTTTTCTGGCCGGGCAGGTAGAGATTATCTGTGGATAACTAGTTGCTTTTTTTGCGTTTTGCCTCTACTTTTCACCTCTCTCCACAGGTTTATGACCTGGGGGGGTGAGTTCAAGGCCTCAAGGTGAGGTTTAGACCACAGGCTGTGGATAACTTTGTGGATAAGAGAAAGGCGCCTCATGGACGTTAAAGAGATTGAGCTCAGCGCCTTATGGGGTCGGGTCATTGATGAGGTTGCAGGCGATGCTCCACAACACCGCGCATTTTTACAACTAAGCAAACCGTTAGGTCTCTTGCATAACTCTGATCAAACAACCTTACTGATTGCTACACCAAATCTATTTGCTAAAGATGTCTTGGAAAGTCGGTTGCGCTCTGCCGTTAGTGATGTTTTAACTCGCGAGCTTGGTGAGAAAACAAATATTGCGGTCACTGTCGATGAAACTTTAGAATCTGACGGAACACCTATTGCAGATATTGATATTGAATTTGTTGCTCCTAAAAGCGGCACTGGTCGGGATGATGCTCCAGCACAAAACGTTGCTGTTTCTGAGCTCTCACAATTAAATCCACGTTATACGTTTGAAAAATTTGTTGTTGGTTCATCAAATCGTTTTGCCCACGCAGCTGCGGTTGCTGTTGCGGAGGCCCCAGCAAAGGCTTACAACCCTTTATTTATTTATGGTGAATCAGGATTAGGTAAAACCCACCTCCTGCATGCGATTGGCGCTTACGCAAAGGAGTTATATGGGCATGTGCGTGTTCGTTATGTTTCATCTGAAGAGTTTACAAATGATTTTATTAACTCTATTCGAGATGATAAAGCGTCGGCATTCCAGCGCCGTTACAGAGATCTTGATGTATTAATTGTTGATGATATTCAATTCTTAGAAAATAAAGAGCGAACTCAAGAAGAGTTCTTCCACACATTTAATACGTTGTACAACGCCAATAAACAAATAGTAATTTCTAGCGACCGGCCTCCAAAACAGTTAACAACATTGGAGGATCGTTTACGCAGCCGTTTTGAGTGGGGTTTAATTACTGATATTCAACCTCCAGAGCTTGAAACCCGTATCGCTATTCTTCGTAAAAAAGCTGCGCAAGATAAATTAAATGCTCCGGATGATGTTTTGGAATACATCGCCAGTAAAATCTCTTCAAATATTCGCGAATTAGAGGGTGCGCTGATCCGTGTAACTGCTTTTGCTTCGTTAAACCGCCAGAGTGTGGATTTATCTTTAGCTGAGATTGTTTTGAAGGACCTTATTCCAAACGAGGGGAACCCAGAAATAACCGGGGCAACGATCATGGCTCAAACCGCGGTCTACTTCTCATTAACCATTGATGACTTATGTGGAACTTCGCGGTCTCGCGTTTTAGTAAACGCTCGTCAGATCGCGATGTACCTGTGCCGTGAGCTCACCGAACTCTCACTTCCAAAAATCGGTCAAACATTCGGCGGGCGTGACCACACCACGGTTATGCATGCCGATCGAAAAATCCGTCAGCTGATGGCTGAGCGCAGATCGATCTATAACCAGGTCACTGAGCTCACCAACAGGATTAAGCAACAGGCCCGATAAATACCGCAATAGGCGGAAATGTCCCTTTTGCCATTCTTTACCCCCAGTTGGGGATAACGTGTGGATAACTGTGGAAATCTCAGGGTTTTTTGTGTATAACTAACGGGTGTGGTGGAGATGAAGGAAGAGGAGATCGCGTGAAACGTCAAAGCGTCCACAGTTTTACCTCTCTTGTCCACACCCGCCCAACGATAACTATCGCCTCTGAGCAGGGCTTTTCTTTCTTACCCACAGGAGTTGGCTCTGGCTACTACGACTACCTTTATATATATAGATCTAGATGTGAAACGAACCTTTCACTGAATTGGGGCACAGCATGAAGTTCACGGTTGAGCAGTCTGTCTTGGTTGACGGCGTTAATTGGGTCTCCCGAAGTCTTTCAACGAGACCGATTAAAACAGAGCTATTAGGAATTGTTATCGACGCAACGGGTGATCAAGTGTATTTATCTGCCTCTGATTTAGAGACCGCAAGTAAAGCCCACTTCCACGCCGACATTAAAGAGGGCGGAAAAGTTTTGGTTCCAGGCCGTTTATTAGCTGAAATCTCGCGCTCGCTTCCAAATAAACCAATTGTTTTCGCACTCGACGGAACTCGCGTATTAGTAACAAGCGGAAGCGCAAAATTTACTCTTCCAACACTGTCTGTAGATGAATATCCAAACCTTCCAGAGTTGCCTGACACAACAGGTGTTATCCCAAGCGATGTTTTTTCAACCGCCGTCGCACAAGTAGCTATCGCTGCAGGAAGAGATGATTCACTTCCAACTCTCACAGGTGTGCATATTGAAATCAACGAGGACACAGTTACGTTAGCTGCAACAGATCGCTACAGATTAGCTGTGCGCGAAATTCAATGGCAGCCCTCAACACCTAATGTTTCAACATCATCTCTTTTGCGCGCTCGCACAATCGCCGACGCGGCTAAATCATTAACTGGAACTAAAAATGTTTCAATCTCGTTTGCACCAGCAACAAGTAATGATCGACTAGCAGGTTTTGCTAGTGATGGAAAAACAATGACATCTAGAATGTTAGATGGAACGTTTCCTCCATACCGACATTTACTTCCTCAAGAAGTGACCACCACAGCGCTTATTGAAGTAGCGACACTACTTGACTCTGTACGTCGCGTCGCTTTAGTTACCGACAAAACAGTTCCACTCCGCTTGGATTTTGCTAATAACTCACTCTCCCTTGAAGCCGGCGCAGGAGAAGAAGCACAAGCAACAGAGGCGATTGAAATCCTATTAACTGGCGAACCAATCTCCATCGCTTTTAATCCAGTCTTTTTAGCCGACGGTTTAACTGCGGTAGGAACCAAGTTTGTTCAAATCTCATTTACAGGACCAAACAAGCCAGCGATCCTCATGGGTAAAAGCGATAAGGATGGTGGTTTAATTGAAAACTATCGTTACTTGTTGATGCCTATGCGCTACGCCTCGTAACAAAACGGATACTTGTGCGTATTAACAAGTTGGCACTCACCAACTTTCGCTCTTATCCAACACTAGAGCTCTCATTTGAGCCAGGTGTTGCCACCTTTATAGGAGATAACGGCTCAGGTAAAACCAACATTGCAGAAGCTTTAATTTATTTAGCGTTTTTATCTTCGCATAGGGTTTCTAATAACACCCCCCTAATTTCCTTAGGCGCAGAACAGGCAATCATCCATGCAGAGATTGAACGCGACAACCGGACACTAAATGTAGATCTCGAAATAAATACTAATAAAGCCAACCGAGCGCGCTTAAACGGAAACCCAACAAGAAGCCAGCGCGAAATCCTTGGCGCGTGCCAAATAGTTTATTTCTCGCCAGAGGATCTGGATTTAGTTCGCGGCGAACCAGGTATTCGTCGCGATTTTCTTGATCGTCTATTAATCACACGCAGCCCCCGTTTGGCTGGAGTAATCGCTGATTATGAACGAACCGTAAAACAGCGAAATGCATTGTTGAAAACAAGATCATCACTCAACGCTTTAATTCCATGGAACGAGCAACTTGTATTACTGGGCGCTCAATTAACTGCAGAGCGCATCGCTTTAATCGAGGCGTTAAACCCGTGGGTAAATAGCAATTACACACAATTAAATGAAGTTAAACCCGCCTCAATCTCTTACAAATGCAGCACTGAAGGTGTTGGGGTAGATATAGATAGCAATATTGCCGCTCTCACTAAAAGACTTGATGAAGTTGCGTATCAAGAGATTGAGCGTGGGGTCTCTTTAATTGGTCCGCACAGAGATGACCTACACCTACAACTAGGAGATTTTCCCGCCAAAGGTTATGCAAGTCATGGTGAATCATGGTCGATGGCGATTTCTTTACGGATAGGTGCATTTAACTTATTAAAAAGTGAAGGTGCCGAACCAATATTGATTTTAGATGATGTTTTTGCCGAACTAGATACATCAAGACGACAAGCTCTACTCTCCGTTACACAGATCGCCGAACAAACTATTATCACCGCAGCTGTCGAGAGCGATTTACCAGCAGAACTTTTAACACAAAGATTTTATGTCACACCTGGTTTAGTTAAGAAAGGCGGAAGTTAATGGATAAACGCGACCTCGCCTTAGATCTTTTCAAAAACTTTAAAAGCTCGGCTGTGAGAAAGATAAACAAACCCGCCCCCACACAAAGAAGTGGACAACCAGGAGACCCTGAGTTGATTAGTGGAGTTTTGAATAATTTAATTTCAGAGCGCGAATGGGATAGTGGTTTAGCTGAGGGAAATTTATTTATTACCTGGGCAACAATTGTTGGCGCAGATATCGCCGCACACGCAACACCTATTTCAATTATGGATGGTGTCTTAACAATCCAAACATCTTCAAGTGCATGGGCTACCCAACTCACACTGGTGGCCAACGATCTATTGAGTACAATTAAAAACGATCCTTCAGGAGCCACTATTTCTAAGCTTATTTTCATTGGCCCGCACGCCCCCAGTTGGAAAAAAGGTATCCGTACCATTCGCAACGCTCGGGGTCCTCGGGACACCTACGGCTAAGGGCATCCACTAGGAACCCTCACCGATAGGCTCTTCGTTCGGCTATACCCACACACAGGGCTTTTATTGGCTATTTCTATACCCCATTTACCACTAGGATAAACACTTGTGAGGGGAAATATCCCCGTAATAAGCCTCCAGGGGCTCTTTATAAGCGTGAAGACAGAAGGGGTGCCATGGCCGAAAACTCGTACAACGCCAGCGCCATCACCATCCTTGAAGGCCTGGAGGCGGTGCGAAAGCGCCCTGGAATGTATATCGGCTCAACCGGCGAACGCGGCCTTCACCACTTGGTTTACGAAGTAGTTGATAACTCAGTCGATGAAGCTCTAGCCGGTTACTGCAACGAGATCAATATTTCTTTGATGGCCGATGGTGGAGTGGAAGTTATTGATAACGGGCGTGGAATTCCAGTAGATATTCACCCAGTCGAGAAAAAACCAGCACTTGAAGTTGTGCTCACTGTTTTACACGCCGGTGGAAAATTTGGCGATAGCGGTTACTCGGTTTCAGGCGGCTTGCATGGAGTTGGCATCTCAGTTGTTAACGCGCTCAGTACTGACTTGTCTGTCGTCGTACAACGCGATGGCAGTTTTTGGTATCAAGATTACAAACTAGGTGTACCAACCGCGCCGGTTAAAAAAGGTGATGCCTCAGAAAAAACTGGAACAACCGTTCGATTCTGGCCATCGAAAGAGATTTTTGAAACAACTGATTTTTCTTTTGAGATTCTTTCTACACGTTTTCGTGAAATGGCATTTTTAAATAAAGGATTAATTTTAACTCTCACTGATTTGCGTGCCGGTCACGTAGATGAAAAGGGAGAACAACTTACAGTTCGATATCAATACCAAGGTGGAATCTCTGATTTTGTTCGCCACTTAAATTCAACACGTGGAGAAACCCATAAATCAGTTATCTCTTTCGCATCTGAAGATAAGAAGAATCAGATTGCCCTTGAAGTGTCGATGCAATGGAACGCTGGTTTTAGCGAATCTGTTTATACTTTTGCCAACACTATTCATACACATGAAGGTGGAGCACACGAAGAAGGTTTTAGAACCGCGCTCACTTCAGTAGTGAATAAATTTGGTGAAGAGCAAGGATTTATTCGCAAAAAAGAAGACCGGCTTACTGGAGACGATGTTCGTGAAGGCCTAACTGCAATTGTCTCTGTAAAATTAACCGATCCTCAATTTGAAGGACAGACCAAGACAAAACTTGGCAACACTATTGCTAAAACCTTCACACAAAAGGTTGTCAATGAAGAGCTAACAACATGGTTTGAGCAAAATCCTTCTGAAGGTAAAGATATTGTTAGAAAAAGTATTGATGCTGCGGCCGCACGAGTAGCAGCACGCAAAGCACGCGACTTAAGCCGCAACCGTAAAGGCTTATTAGAGGGCCGCGGCATGCCCGGAAAATTAGCTGACTGCCAGTGGACCGATCCAGCTAAGTGCGAGCTTTACATCGTTGAAGGCGACTCTGCGGGAGGGTCAACAAAAGGTGGGCGCGATTCACGAAACCAAGCAGTACTTCCAATCCGCGGAAAAATACTAAATGTTGAAAAAGCTAGAATTGATCGCGTACTACAAAACAATGAAGTGCAAGCGCTAATTACTGCCCTTGGCACTGGCGTGCACGATGATTTCGATATTGCAAAACTGCGCTACCACAAAATTATTTTGATGGCCGATGCCGATGTCGACGGCCAACATATTCGCACCCTTCTATTAACTCTACTTTTCCGTTTTATGCGCCCACTCATTGAAAATGGTTTTGTTTACTTTGCACAACCACCTCTATATAAATTAAAGTGGGGCGGCAAGGATCCAGTCGAATACGCATTTAGCGATCGTGAACGCGATGGAATGATTCAAATAGGCTTAGATAACGGTAAGCGTCTTCCTAAAGATGATGGAATCCAACGCTTTAAAGGTTTAGGTGAGATGCCCGCTAAAGAGCTATGGGATACAACTATGGATCCAGAGCACCGCGTACTAATACGTGTGACTTTAGAAGATGCCGCAGCGGCAGATGACTTGTTCTCTGTGCTTATGGGAGAAGATGTTGAAAAACGTCGCGCGTTTATTCAGCGCAATGCTAAAGATGTTAGGTTCTTGGATATTTGATGGACGAATTAAACCCAAAGAATTTAGAGTCTTTCGACAAGATTGAGACCGTTGATCTTCAAGTCGAGATGGCGCGCTCTTATCTCGACTATGCAATGTCAGTTATCGTCGGTCGCGCCCTTCCAGACGTCAGAGATGGCCTAAAACCAGTCCATCGCCGCGTTTTATACGCGATGTACGACGCTGGATATCGCCCAGATAAGGGTTACTACAAGTCCTCTCGCATCGTTGGTGATGTTATGGGTAATTATCACCCTCACGGCGACGGTGCAATCTATGACTCTGTCGTTCGGTTAGCTCAACACTGGTCACTTCGTTACATGTTGATCGACGGTAATGGAAATTTTGGCTCACCAGGTAATGATCCGGCCGCAGCTATGCGTTATACAGAAGCACGTTTATCTCCCTTGGCTATGGAGATGATGCGCGATATCGATGAAGATACCGTCAATTTTGTTCCTAACTATGACGGCCGCTCACAAGAACCAACGGTTTTGCCAAGTCGTTTCCCAAACTTACTTGTTAATGGAAGCGCTGGAATCGCTGTTGGTATGGCAACAAACATTCCACCACATAATTTACGTGAAATTGGCGAAGCGGT
>WLHW01000014.1 GCA_009702525.1 Actinomycetota bacterium | reverse complement strand
TGCACTGAGCATCGAAATGAGAACTGGATTCTTGGTCAGGGTGATTGCTAAAAGTGGAGCCGCGGCCGATAAAACACCATCAGCTAAATTTGTGGTCAGACTTGCACCCCAAAGTCGATTAAATGCTGGCCCCATAGATTTCATAGAAGTCCACAATAACCCTAAAACTAAATCAGGAGCAGTTTCTTAGCTTTCTCAACTGCCGAATGGCGTCCATCTGCATCCAACTTTCGATAAGTGTTACGCAGATGTGTCTTCATCGTATTTTGGGAAATATGTAATGATTTAGCGATAGAACTAATTGGATTACCCGTCGTTAAGTGTTTCAAAATTTCAATTTCTCGCTTAGTCAAAGGCTCGTCGAGGGCTCCAGCAGCATTTTTGGTTCCATGCAAGCGTTGGCCCATCATCTGTACAAGCTCTTCCATATAGAACGTTGGTCGCTCTTTAGAGGCTTTGACTACTAGCGAATAGAGTTTATGTTGCCTTAAAAAATACTCTCGATATCCACACTCAGCGCCTAAATCAAGGGCTTGAATCAGAGTTTTAAGCGCTAAGTTCTCATGTCCACTATTAAAAATCGTAACTGCAAGCAATTTAGTGATTTTTTCCCTAGGAGTGCGCTCAGGTAACGCATCTACCAATTCAGCTGCATTTTTGGAGGATTTTTCAAAAGCATGACTCAACTCAATTTGTACGACCATTTCAAGTCGTGGCATCCGCTGAATAATTTCATGTGCCCGAACAAAATCACCTACATAGAGAAATAAAAATGATTCGCTCATATCGATCATCCAAGTCAAACCATTACTATTCATGAAGCTTTTGAGGAATTTACGTTGCTGATTTATCTCATCGGCAGCTTTTGAAAAACTTCCCTGTGTAATCTCAACTCTAGTAATACTGCCTTGGGCCATAAAATACCAAGGCCACATCTTAGAACTTGCCGCTAAATCCATTATGGATCTAAAAATTACTACGGCCTCCACAAGTTCAGACCCCTCCAGCTGGCACCGTCCTAATACGAGCATGGCATCGAGTGGCGCATAAATGCCGACAAAACTGAACTCTCTTGCCTGTGCGCATGCGATGCCGGCAACTTCGGCAGCTTGAAAATAATGTCCTTGCGAATACAGCACAAGTGCCTTCATACATGTTAAATGGTAGGCAACTACCGTCGCATCACTCTCTGCACTAAAGCTTTTAGCTTGATCATAGAGACGCCATAATTCTTCAAAGTCATCGTGAAGGAAGGCAATCGATGCTAATACCCGTAATAATGCGATTCGATCTACATTCTGGAGTGATGTTACATCGTGGGTTGGCAAGAGCGCCGCTTTAATCTTTGAACGAGAATTTTCAAAATCTCCACGTGCAAAATAGACATGTGAGCGCACCATTGCGGTAAGCCGGTCTAGAAATTCGTTGTTTGTTCCATGTGAGGCGATAAATTCCAGCTCAGAAGCAAGCGCTTCAGCCTTAGCAAATTCCAAATTAATGAGGTAGCCAACAACTTTAATCGTCTTTTTCATTATTTCCCCGTGGGGGGATTCATCGCCAGCATAAGCCGACCACTGAATCATTAAATCCCCGCGCCCGATTGGGGCCATGTCACGAAGGTTAGAATGTAATAGACCAGTAAATTTGCTCTTATTATTAAACAAGAAGCTATGCTCTAAAGCTAGTGAAATCTCATTTCTAGAGATGAACAAATCGACTAAATCTTCCCTTGCTTTCATAAATAGCTCTGGTCCGTCTTCTCGAATCTTTATCAATGCCTCATAAATTATTGAGTTGAAACGAAAACTGCGCTTAACGGTAGATGATGTGGTGACAAAAAGTCCATCGGTTGCCAATTTATTAAGATATGACTCTGAATATCTGTCTCCTAAAATTATCTTGGCAATTTCCAAATCAAATTCTTCCACGATACTAAGTTGAAGTAGAACTTCTCTATTTTCTGGAGTTAACGCATTAAGCGTCTCTGATGCCAAAACCGCGATTGGGTGAAGGCCGATCACCATTGCATCGGCAAATTTTATGTGTGCGTTATTTTTACCAATATTTCTGCACATGAGCTGCACTGCAGCCGGCCATCCACTGCATTGTTCTAACTCCTTAGCATTTCCATTCTGATTAAGGTCTACTCCATTTATTTCAGCAATGGTCTCGACTTCAGAATGTGAAAATTTAAGGTCCTCGCTTGTTATAAGACTGAGGTTACCCAGGGCGGCATAACGTGATAATGATGCCTCACTCGTTGATCTACGTACGATTACCATATGGATATTTTCTGGAGCTGAATCTACTAATAGCTGTCTAAATGGCAGAAGTCCCTCGTGGCTTTCGCTCCCAAAATCAATCGCAAAATTAACTTCACCGGGAAATTTGGCAACAATGTTTACAAGTTCGAAAATTGAAGCACTTGTATCGAGGTTTTGAAATCGCGTCTTAAGCGAATTTAAATCGGGGATAAAACTTGCTATCGAGTTTTCAAGGTGGGTTTTAAAATCACTAAAGGAGTCCTTAGAGTCCACGGTGTACCAAATGGTTGGGCGTTGGTTGGCTTGCGCCCACTCTGCGACTAAGGCGGTTTTTCCATAACCAGTTGGAGCTACGACTAAAGTAGCGCCGGGCACTTCAGTTTCAAAGAGCGGGAAGAGCTGCTTGCGTGATATGAAATTTGGTGGGGTTGCTGGTGGTTGGGAGCGCGGCAAGCTCACCCCTGTTGCCGGCTGATTCCCTGATTTATCAAGCTCGCGCATACCGTAAGGGTGAGGTATCACCCTCCGTTTTACAAGGTCGAATCACCCCATTAGGGGTGATTCAGTGGGGCTATTTAGTCGAACTCCCTGCCAGGCTTGATTGAGGAGTTATAGACCCAGGCTTAGGTGCGCTGAATGTGACTCAATGAAATTACCTTCATCGCCGACTTTATCTACTAGCAGAACAATAATGATGACTAGCAAGGCCGCAATAATGGCGACGAGTACACCTGATTTTTTATCCAGATTAATCTGCATGTTGCCAATATAGCGTTCAAAAGAGAAAGTGGCGGCCGCATCGCTGCGACCGCCACTTCTATTTCCCGCGAAGTAGGAGTAATTAACCGATCTTTGCTATCTGAGCTAGTGACTTCTTAAGTAGCTCGCCATCAATCACACTGAAGCCAAGGGCTGCACCGACATCATTAGAGCACTTAGGGCTCAAGATGTAGGTTGCATATGCCTTCACCGCAGCTGCAGTTGTCTTTGATGGGTATGCAGTGTCTGCAAGTAAATAAGAGACGATACCTAGTGTGTAAGCACCAGGCTCTTTAGTTGCATAGTCATATGTCAAGAAACCATTTGCATCTTGAGTGGCTGATGCAAGGAATGCACCAACACCAGTTGAGTTTGGCGCAACTGATGCTCCAGCTGGGTTAATGACATTTGCAATCTTTAGATTGTTTGCAGCTGCGTAGTTAACTTCAGCATATGTAATTGAATATGGAGTCTTGCCTGCAAGCTGTGCAACACCAGTAGAGGATGCGGCGCCAACAACGCGGCCTAAGTTAGAGACTGCATTGATATCTCCTGGAAACGAGTCCTTAAATACTTTATTCTTAGGCTTGATCCACACAGCAGGAGCTGATTTGGCTAAGAAGTTTGTGAAGTTCTCAGATGTTCCAGATGAATCAGAGCGATAAATAACTTTGATTGGCTGGTTTGGAAGTGTGTAGACACTCGTTACTTTGCGAGTGGATAGAACGATTGGGTTACCCTTAGCATCCTTTTTTGGATTGCCATTGGCATCTAGCTTGTACTTCACAACTGTAGTTGTACGGTTGTTGTCTGCTGCGATGAGTGGATCATTCCAACGTGTGATTGTTCCACCGAAGATTCCAGCGATTGTTGCCGCTGAAAGCTGCAGCGTCTTAGTAGAAGTTAAGTTTGTCAAAACCGCGATCGGTGCAGCAACTAGCGGCACGTGAATAAGTGTTGAACGCTTTGTCGCTGCAGTGTAGGCACCGTCTGACATCCAGAAATCACCGATTGACTTATCGGAGTTTGCTTGGCCTGTTCCTGAAGATGATGATGCATAGACATACGAGTTAGCTCCACCATTGCTGGCAGCAAAACCGGCCTTACAAGCTTCAATTAAAAGAGCTGGGAATGAAGCACCAGAGCCCTGTAGATCAACTGCATATGCAGGTGAACCTGCAACTAAACCAAACGCGAGTGCAAGTGATGCAACTTTCGCGAGCTTTGACATTCTCAATGTATTTCCCCTTTTTAGGTAAGTTTGAACTACGGGGTAAACCTATGGAGATTAAATGAACGAAGAGCGCTTGGAATCCAAACGCTCTTCGACTTCTAAGTGAACAATAGGTAAATGACTAGCCAAACCGCCCGGTTACGTAGTTTTCAGTTCGCTGGTCCTGTGGGCGTGAAAATATGTCACTGGTAGGTGCGACTTCAATCATCTGGCCTGGACCACCTTCAGATAAGAAAAAGGCGGTGTAGTCAGATACGCGTGCCGCCTGCTGCATATTGTGGGTAACAATAATGATTGTCATAGTCTCTGATAAATGACGAATCGTGTCTTCGATTCTAAGCGTTGATCCAGGATCAAGGGCTGAACACGGTTCGTCCATGAGCAAGACTTGCGGACGAACAGCTAATGCACGCGCGATACATAAACGTTGTTGCTGTCCCCCGGATAAAGAACCACCATGTGCCCCTAAACGATCCTTTACTTCACTCCACAAACCTGCGCGCTCTAAACACTCTTGCATTAAGTCATCTTTGTTATCTACTTTTAGTTGAGCCAGTTTTAGTCCTGATAAAACATTTTCACCGATAGTCATAGATGGAAATGGGTTTGGCTTCTGAAAAACCATTCCAATTTGTAATCTAATTTTCGTCACATCAGTTCCCGGTGCATAAACATCTTTGCCATCAAGTAAAACTTCGCCCGCCATTGCAGCACCTGGAATGAATTCGTGCATGCGGTTTATCGTGCGGATAAATGTAGATTTTCCGCAGCCTGAGGGGCCAATTAAGGCGGTAACTGTGCCGGCAGCAAAGCCTAAGGAGATATTTGAGAGCGCATGATGTTTTCCAAACCATGCATGTATTCCGCGAGTCTCTAGACCAGTACCTATAGCTTTAGTGCCCGGTGTTCTTAACACTTGTGCGACGTCGGCTAAGGAATTTGGCTTTACGGGAACCTGCATTTTTGTTGTCTCACTTTCATGTGCTGTGGTCATTTGGCAGCCTTTCTAGATCCTAAGAGACGTGCCGACGTGAAGAGAATTAATACCAATCCAATTAATACAAGTAAGCCCGCCCATGCGCGAGTAATTGCCTCTGGTGAACCTGCGTTAAATGATTTCCAGATGTAGTAAGGCAACGAACCCATCGGTCCATTAAATGCATTTGGATTTACTGTGTCTCCACCGCCAGTTAAGAGCAGGATTGGCGCAGTTTCACCTGCAATTCGCGCTACACCCAAGATTATCGCCGTAGTTAATCCACTCTTAGCTGCTGGCAAAACGATCATTGCAACTGTTCGCCATTGAGTTCCACCAAGTGCGGTTCCAGCTTCACGCAGTTCATTTGGAATTAAATTGAGAACTTCTTCAGATGTACGCGCAATCGTAGGAATCATGAGAATTGTTAGCGCGAGAGCACCCATTAATCCCGAATACGCTTTTGTAATCGGATACAAAACCGCAGAGAGGATGAACAAGCCGGCAACGATGGAAGGTACCCCACTCATTGCTTGAACTAAAAAGCGAATAGGACCTTTGAAACTTCCTTTAATTTCAGTTAAATACAACGCAGTCAAAATACCGATAGGAACACTCAACACAAGTGCAATTGCGACTAAGGTCAAGGTTCCAGTAATAGCATGCAATAAGCCACCGTTATTAAGTGGGTCCGTGGGAGAGGCAAGGGCCATGTCGTGAGTGAAGAGACCAAAACTTATCCCTGGAAGCCCTTTTCGCAGGACGGTAAGCAAAATGCTAAATACTGGTATCACGGTAACTACTGCCCCAATAGCGACAAGTGAATTGACTAAGGCATCTTTTGCCGCGGCACTTCCTCGTTGTCGAGCCTTAAAGATAGATGTAAACAGAGCATAGGCAATAAAGAAAACTGCGAAGTAAGCAAGTTTACCTTTCATCGGCGTTAGTGCCACGAATACATACGACGAAATGAAGGCTCCCAAGAAAATACTGATATCCGTAAGACGTTCCCGATTGGAGGCTCTCCATGGCTTGGTAGGAATTGCACTATCTATGTTGCTCATCGACCTGACTTTCCAGTTGTCTTCACAATCAGATTTGCTAAACCATTAACCAGTAAAGTCAGCAAGAAAAGAACTAAACCAGCAGCCATCAACGCCTTAATTTCATACGGACTAGCATCACCAAACTTTAAAATAATAAGTGAGGCCACATTTCCACCAGCGCCTAATAACATTTCCCAATTGATCTGGAAAACAATATTTAACACGGTGAAGACCGCGACAGTTTCTCCCATCGCACGTCCAAGCCCTAACATAGCTCCGCCGATTACACCACTGCGTCCATGAGGAATCACAACTGCCTTAATCATGGCCCACCGCGTTGCACCAAGGGCATATGCAGCTTGAATTCGATCAAGGGGCGCCTGTGAAAATATCTCGCGCGAAACCGATGTGATGATTGGAATAATCATGATTGATAAGACGACACCTGCAACAAATGGTGAACGGGTAAAAACCGGCACTTGCATATCGAAAATCGGTATGAAGCCTAAATATCGATGCAAGAGTTTTGCCCAATATTCAATGCTGGGCATTAAGACAAGGAAGCCCCAAATGCCGAAGAGAATAGATGGGAAGGCTGCCATCATGTCAATGACGGTAATGAGGAACTTCTTCAACCATTCAGGGGCGTAAAAGTTCAAGAAAAGCGCTGAAAATACTGAGATTGGGAGCGCAATGACCACGGCAATCAGTGAACAAAGAATCGTTCCAACTAACATCGCAGCTAAGCCAAAATGACTATCAATCACATTTCCGGCGTCATCAGTTGAGATTGACCAGTCCGAGTGCGTAATGAAGCCAATTCCCTCTTGGCGCAAAACTTCAAATCCACGATATCCAAGAAAAAGAGCAATTAATCCAAGCAGCACTAATGATGAAAGCCCACCAATAGTAACGACACCTCGAAAAATTTTATCTGAACGTCTTGGTTCAGTTGTAATTTCACGCGGTAAAGGAATCTGGAGTTCTTGTGTACTCACAAATCTTTACGCGTACTTTCCTGTAACCAAGAAATAAACTCGACGTGAAACCGATACTGCATGATCGGCATATCGCTCGTAGTAGCGCCCCAACAAAGTTAAGTTAATCGCTGTTTCAACGCCATGTGACCAATTTGGATCTACTAAAGTTCCAATTAATTGTCTGTGCAACTTGTCGATCTCATCATCATCTCTTTCAACTTCTAGCGCCATCTCGGTGTCGCGAGTTGCAATAACAATCCCCGTCTTATTTGTGATCTTCTCTGCAGCCGCACCCATTGCTTCAAAGATAGAAACGAGCTCCTGAGGAACCGCAGGCTCTGGATGTCGTAGCCGAGAGATTTTTGCAATGTGATGAGACATATCACCCATGCGCTCTAGATCAGCACTCATTCGTAACGCAGTAACAAGTGCACGAAGATCTGATGCAACGGGCTGTTGACGGGCGATGATGTCGATGATTCTGGCATCTAAGTCATGCTGAAAATTATCAATGTGGTCATCAGTAGCAATGACTTCTTCGGCTAGTTTGAGGTCGCATGTTAAAACTGATGTTGTAGCTTTTAAGATTGAGGCCGCGACCATCTCAGTCAAATCTACAAGGGATTGAGAAACGCCATCAAGCTCATCTTGGAATACGGATCGGATTAGGGCCATGGCCAAAACCTATGCGGGTCAGGTGAATGGCTGCTGACGCCAAGGTGAACGCACGGTAAACGAGAGTTCGCCACCTAAATCAAGGCTATAGAGTTGATGTATGAAGTTTCGTCGCGATGCCGAGCTCGATGCACGAGTCCGCGAACTTCCAGCGATGCTCATAGAGGTTCTAGACCAACTAGATAGCCACTCCTTTATCGTCTCTGCTGGTGAGGTGCCGATTTTTGCAAGTGCCGGCACTGAACAACTTGGCATTCTTAAAGATGGAAAAGTCCAGAGCCCTGAGCTCATGGCCACAGTACGGGTTGTTCGGCGCACTAATAAAAAGCAGACGGGTGTTATCGAGATTCCTCGAGGACCCATCGGCGAAGGAAAACATGAGCTGACAGTCAAAGTGATTCCATTGACTCCAGAGGATCTCGTATTGGTACTAGTGAGCGATGAAAGTGAGGCTCAACGTGTTCACGATGTTCGACGCGATTTTGTAGCCAATATCTCGCATGAATTAAAAACTCCGATAGGTGCACTCCTTCTTTTAAGTGAAGCCGTCTTAGGCGCTAAAGAGGATCCAGAGGCGGTGGCTAAATTTGCCACTCGCATGCAATCTGAAGCTAAACGCCTGACAGATCTGGTGCAAGAAATAATTAATCTCTCACGTTTGCAAGATTCAGATCCACTGCAAGTTGCAAAAGAGTTAGATGTCCAAGATTTGATCAACTCAGCAATCGACCAAAGTCAGATTTCGGCAGATAGTCGCGCAATATCAGTTTCCAACATGCCCACTGAAAATATTTACGTTATGGGTGATCGAGAGCAACTGGTAATGGCAATACAAAATTTAATTGAAAATGCAATAAATTATTCACCCGAAGGAACTAAAGTCTCTGTGACTACACAAGTAGAAGATTCAATTGTAAATATAAGTGTGGCAGATCAAGGTATTGGAATCTCTGAACAAGAAACCGAAAGAATCTTTGAGCGTTTCTATCGAGTAGACCCAGCCCGATCACGCCAAACTGGTGGAACAGGCCTTGGTCTTTCAATCGTTAAACACGTCGCTCTCAAACATGGTGGTGAAGTTACTGTCTGGAGTGCACCTAATGTTGGCAGCACTTTTTCCCTGCGCCTGCCGCTGTCCTATATAGCCAAGGAGTTGGACGTATGACCCGCATTCTTATTGTTGAAGATGAGGCCTCATTCCACGAAGCTCTCTCCTTTTTGCTTGGCAAAGAGGGATTTACCGTTTCGATTGCTGAAAATGGGCGCGAGGCTCTTGAGAAGTTCGCGCGCGATGGTGCTGATTTAATTCTTTTGGATTTAATGATTCCGGAAGTTTCTGGAATCGAAGTCTGCAGATCTATTCGTACAACGTCACAGGTACCAATAATAATGTTAACGGCAAAAGATACCGAAATTGATAAAGTGGTGGGATTAGAACTCGGGGCTGATGATTATGTTACAAAGCCTTATTCTTCCCGTGAATTAATTGCCCGCATCAAAGCTGTACTTCGCCGCGGTGTAGCCGATTCAGATCAAAGCACAGATCCTGAAATTATTTCAGTCGGGCCAATAAAATTAGATACTGCGCGTCATCAAGCCTCGATTGACGGTAATCCCATAGCCCTGCCGCTAAAAGAGTTTGAACTTCTAGAGTTCTTAATGCGCAACTCTGGCCGAGTTTTAACCCGTTCGCAGTTAATCGATCGGGTATGGGGCGGCGATTATTTTGGCGATACGAAAACGCTAGATGTTCATATCAAGCGTTTGCGCGCAAAGATTGAAGTTGATCCAGCTAACCCAGTATTAATTCAGACTATTCGTGGCTTAGGGTACAAACTAGAGAGTTAATTACTCCTCTAGAGTGAAGCAAAAGCCGCGTCTAGAACGCTCATGGCATCGAGTAATAACTCATCTGAAATGACTAGTGGAGGCAAGAAGCGAACTACGTTTGAATAAGTACCAGCAGTAAGAACAAGAACACCCTTGCTTTGGCAATATTTCACTACGGCGTTCATGGCCGCAGTATTTGGATTCTTAGTGCCAGCCTCTACTAATTCAACTGCTTGCATCGCGCCGCGACCGCGGACTTCACCAATGACTGGATATTTCTTAGCGAGCGCACGAAGTGAATCACCCAAGATCTGACCGATGTGTTGGGCACGCGCTACAAGGTTCTCAGCCTCAATTGTCTCTATTGCGCCAAGTGCTGCGGCACAAGCAAGTGGATTTCCGCCAAACGTTCCGCCTAGGCCTGACGTATGAACGGAGTCCATGACATCGGCTCGACCAGTAATGCCTGCAAGTGGAAGTCCACCTGCAATGCCTTTAGCCGTCACAAGAATATCTGGCACAACATTTTCGTTTTCTACGGCGAACATATGACCTGTGCGTGCAAAACCAGTTTGTACTTCATCTGCGATAAAGAGAATACCGTTATCGGTTGCGTACTTGGATAAAGCAGGTAAGAAGCCCTTAGGTGGAACGATGAATCCGCCCTCGCCTTGAATTGGCTCGATCAAAATCGCGGCAACATTATGCGCGCCGATCTCTTTATCAATCTTATGTGTGATCATCTCGATAGCATCTTCAGTGATTGTGGCTTGATTGCCAACCCAGTGGAATGAATAAGGCATAGGTACTCTGTAAACCTCTGGAGCAAATGGACCAAATCCCTCTTTGTACGGCATGTTCTTAGCCGTCAATGCCATAGTTAAATTTGTACGTCCGTGATAGCTGTGTTCAAAAACTACAATTGCAGGACGCTTAGTAAAGTGGCGTGCAATCTTGACGGCGTTTTCAACAGCTTCAGCACCTGAGTTCACAAGTAACGACTTTTTCTTATGTGTTCCAGGTGTTAATTTATTTAACTTTTCGCAGACTTCGATGTAGTTCATGTAAGGCGCGACTGTGAAACATGTATGTGTAAAGGCCTGTACTTGCTCAATCACGCGATCGACAACACGGCTGGCAGAGTTACCAACATTGACTACGCCAATGCCTGATCCAAGATCGATGATTTGATTGCCATCAATATCGAGCAAGATCGCATCACTTGCGCGCTCGATAATCACTGGGATCGCAATACCTAGTCCACCAGAAGTCGCTTCACTGCGGCGCTGTAAGGCCTCAATAGATTTTGGTCCCGGAATTGCGGTAACCAGACGACGTTCTTGGGTCAAATTGGTAAGTGTGGTCATGGTCAAAGTCTAAGGCCATATTTCCCAAGCTAAGCCCTAAAAGTTAGGCTTACGCCATGAGTTCTCTGAGAGTTTCGGCACCGCTATTAGATGCCTACTTAACCTACTTTGAGAGCAACCGAACTCCCTTCACCATTCCTGGACACAAGCAACGTGCCTCGCGCTTAGATGCCGGGCTAGGCGCGGTCGTTGACGCTGATACTCCTTTATATGGAGGCTTAGATGAAATTAAACTTACTCATCAAGTTCTTAAGAAAGCAGAAAGCTTAGCTGCCACATTATGGAACGCTGATTACGCCAGGTTTTCAACTGGTGGATCTACACATGCAAATCAGGCAATTATTTTGGCACTCGGTAAACCTGGAGACAAAGTTGCTATCTCGCGCACTGCGCATCGATCGGCCTTAAGTGCATTAGTACTTGCTGGTTTAGAACCAATCTGGTTATCTCCAGAAATCGATGTAGCTACTGGAGTTCCGCTGGGTATTCCGGTGAAAGAGTTTGAAAGAGTAGCAAATCAAAAACCGATTGCATTGCTCTTAACCGAGCCAGGTTATCTTGGAACGTTGTCAGATTTATCTGCACTTATTGCATCCGCCCATTCACATTCAATCCCCGTCATCGTCGATGCTGCCTGGGGCGGGCACTTTGGTTTTTCTCATTCGGTACCTGCGCATTGTCTTGCTTTAGGTGCCGACGCATTAATCACCAGCACGCATAAAGCTCTACCTGGTTACAGTGCTTCTGCAATCTTGCTGGCACAAGGAAAGTATCTGAATCTAGATCGCATTGAACAGAGCTTTGAAACCACACACACAACATCTCCGGCCGGTGCCCCACTTGCCTCAATCGATGGTTGCCGTGCTCTTTTACAAACTCGCGGAGAAGAGTTAATCCAAGAGTTAGTCACTAATGTTGAAAAGTTTAAGTCAGAGGTGCAATCCTACTGCGAAGTTCCGATCTTCTTAAACTCTGCAGATTTTCCAGCCGGGCGCTTTGATCCGACTAAAATTGTGCTTCGTGCAAATCAATTAGGCGCTTCTGGTATCGAGATTGAAAAAGCTTTACTAGTAAGCAATATACGAGTCGAAATGGCCGATGGCGACACTGTAGTTTTCTTAGCGACCCTTGCCGATAGTGACGTTGAGTTCGCCCAGTTAGCTAAAGCGCTTATTCCTATTGTGAAATCTCCTTCCACATCACCCCGCCCAACTGCAACATCGCTGAGTTGGTCTGTAATCCCCCAGGTAGGTATTTCTATGCGCGATGCCTATTTTGCCGATACTGCCATGGTTGCCGCTAATGATGCAGTGGGGCGAATCTCGGCTGACTTAATTGCCCCTTATCCCCCAGGTGTTGCAGTCGTTGCACCTGGTGAAATTTTGACCCGCGAAATAGTTGATGGCTTAGCTGCTACGAAGGCCGCAGGAGTCCGCATTGCCTATGCCACCGATCCCACACTATCTACATATCGAGTAGTTAAAAGTTAACTATGTTCGAGTTTCATAATCTCGCAATTGCATTATTTCTTTTTCTTGGAGCGATTCTTTACACATCCGTAGGTCATGCAGGGGCATCGGCCTATATAGCGATCATGACTCTTTTTGACTTACCCACTACGGTGATAAAACCAACTGCACTGACCCTGAATATCGCGGTGTCATCTTTTGCTAGTTTGCGCTACATAAAGCGAGGGTTCTTTAATAAGAGACTCTTGATCTACTTGAGTATCGGCGCAATACCTGCAGCGTTTATTGGAGGCCGCATTCACTTGGCCGACACAATCTATAAACCCATTATTGGTGTGTTATTACTTTTTTCAGGCCTGCGCTTTATTGTGCAATCTCAGCAAGCAGATAAAACTAAGCGAGAAGTAATTCCTGCCTTGGCGATCTTTATCGGCGTTTGTATTGGCTTATTATCTGGAGTCACAGGTACCGGAGGCGGCATTTTCTTGTCCCCCCTCATTATTTGGCTGGGGTGGACAACCGTGAAATCGGCAAGTGGAACAGTGGCAGCCTTTATTTTTCTCAATTCGCTCTCGGGCTTGTTGGGCAACTTCGCTTCTACTTCTTCACTTCCCTCAACGTTGCCGTTATTTTTAGTGGCAGTTGTACTCGGCGCCTCGATCGGGACGCACTATGGAACTACTCGGTTTTCACATAGTGGAATCAAACAGGCTCTAGGTTGTGTACTAATCATCGCAGGAATAAAGTTTTTGTTAGTACTAGCATAAGCACATGGCAGATAAAGATATGTGGTCAAAAAAAGCCGCCGCTTTTACATCCGATGCAAAGATTTTTATCGATGGAAAATACTGCGATGCTGCATCTGGTAAAACTTTTGACAATATTGCTCCGGGGCAAAATCGCACTATAGGTCAGATTGCCTCAGGAGATACTGAAGATATAAATCGAGCGGTGGCTTCGGCTAAGCGCGTATTTGACGCTGGAACCTGGCGAGATATGAATCCGCGCGAGAAGAAAATAATTATGTTGCGCTGGGCGCAGTTATTGGGTGAGCACCGTGAAGAGTTAGCTTTCCTTGAAGCTATCGATACCGGTCGTCCTATTAGCGATGCACTTTCAGTTGATGCGCCTAATTCAACGCGAGTAATTCAGTGGTATGCCGAGACAATTGATAAGACATACGATGAAATTGCTCCTGCTCCACGTAACGCGCTGGCAATGATCACTCGCGAACCGTTGGGAGTTATTGGGGCAGTAGTTCCATGGAACTATCCGATGATGATCACTAGCTGGAAGTTAGGCCCAGCAATTGCTATGGGAAATAGCATCGTTGTTAAACCTGCTGAGAACTCATCGCTCAGTGCGCTCAAAATGTCAGAGCTTGCCAGCGCCGCAGGATTACCTGATGGCGTCTTTAACGTTGTACCTGGCTTAGGTGCTGAGGCTGGTCAAGCCTTAGCACGCCATATGGATGTGGCCAAGATTGCATTTACTGGAAGTGGTCCAACGGGACGCAAAATGATGCAATATGCCGCTGAATCAAATATGAAAGCTGTCTCTCTTGAGCTCGGTGGCAAAAGTCCACAAGTAGTTCTTAAAGACTGTGTTGATTTAGAAGCCGCAGCATCGACTATCGGGTGGGCCATTTATTACAACGCCGGACAAACGTGTAACGCTGGTTCACGAATCATTATTGAAAAAGAGATTAAGGATGAGCTCTTTCACCACTTACAAAAATTCTTAAAAACTTTTGTTGTTGGAGATCAATGTGATCCAGCTACGCAGATGGCAGGGTTAGTTTCAACTATGCAGCGTGACCGCGTAAATTCATTCTTAGATCTCATTGGCCAAGAGGGTGAAGAATTAATTTTTGGGGGACAAAAAACTTCTGGTGATGACCTCCATATTCAGCCAACTTTGATTGATAATGTGAAACCAGATTCACGCTTAGCCCAAGAAGAGATCTTCGGCCCCGTCCTTGTAGCAATCGATGCCAAAGACGTAGACCATGCGCTTCAGCTTGCAAATGGAACTCAATACGGTTTAGCCGCATCAGTCTGGACAAGTGATATCGCTAAAGCCCATAAATTTGCGCGCAAATTACGTGCTGGAACCGTCTGGGTAAATACTTTTGACATGCTAGATGTCATCACGCCCTTTGGTGGCTTTGGTGCATCTGGTGGAGGCCGCGATAAATCTTTACATGCCCTAGATTCTTACAGCGCTTTAAAAACCACGTGGGTCGATCTTAATTAACCATCACTACTAAGCAGGAGGAGTACGCGAACGTGAAGATGAAAGCGGCAGTTCTAGATGGCGTCGGTTCAAAGTTCGAGGTTCGTGAAGTAGATTTAGATAAACCTAAGACTGGAGAACTTCTAGTTAAAGTTGCTGCCAGTGGATTATGCGCCAGCGATTTAAATGCCGTCGATGGAAAGCGCAAGTTGGTTCCATTTCCGGCAGTCATCGGACATGAGGCAGCAGGTGTCGTTGTTGAAGTAGGAGCCGACACCGCTGGCTTTACTGTTGGTGATCACGTGATCATGTCGATTGTTCCTAACTGTGGAACGTGTGATTACTGCCAATCTGGCCGCCCTAACTACTGCTCTACCGCTGGAAACGCTATGTCGGTTGGTGGATTATTCGATGGAACCAGCCGCTTGAGTCAGAACGGTGAAAAATTAAATCACTTCTTAACCGTTGCATCTTTTGCTGAATACGTAGTTGTGCCAGCTTCAGGTGCCGTAGTAATTCCGAAAGAGATGCCGCTTGATCGCGCGGCGCTGATTAGTTGCGCAGTGCTCACTGGCTATGGCGCCGTAATGAACACCGCTAAAGTTAAAGCTGGATCCCGTGTGGCCGTTTTTGGTTGCGGTGGAGTTGGTTTAAATATTGTGCAAGGCGCACGAATGGCTGGGGCGACAACGATCATTGCCGTTGATGTGACAGATGAAAAATTAGAGCTCGCACGCACAGTGGGAGCAACGCATACGATCAACGCCTCAACAAGTGATCCTGTTGCCGAAGTTAAGAAAATCTATGGTGGCGTGGACTACGCCTTTGAAGCGTTGGGGCGCGAATCCACAATCCAGCAAGCCTGGGGCACCGTCGATGTCGATGGAGGGTTGATTTTGGTGGGGCTGCTCAAAAATGGGGCAACGCTGACCCTGGATGCTGGCCCCTTTGTGAACGAGCAGTACATCAAGGGCTGTTATTTTGGCTCGGCAAACCTGAAAAAAGATGTGCCAGAGTTAGTTAAAAGTTATCTAAATGGTCACCTATTCCTAGACGAACTCATCTCTGAGCGGATAGGTTTAGAGGGTCTTAATCTAGCTTTTGATCGTTTGAGAGCTGGAGAGGGAGCGCGAAACGTCTTGGTCTTTGACTAACGATGGATCCGCGTAAGTAAAAATTCCATTTGCTTGCGGTCAACACGTGTACTGCAAGATAAATGGATGTATGAAAATTACATACCACTTACTACTCAACACATTAGGGGGAAATCAGTGAAGTTTTCAAAACTCACTACTGGATCCGTTGTTGCAGCCGTTGCTGTAGCTCTCGTGATACCAGCAGTTGGAATTACACCAGCTTCTGCAAAGGTTAACTACGCGACCATTACATCTGCCTCACAAGGCGGAGGAATGACTGCACTAGCTGCCGCTTGCAAGAAGGAAGGACAACTCAACGTCATCGCACTGCCTCATTACTGGGCAAACTACGGCGACATGATTACAGGATTTGCTAAGGCGTATGGCGTCAAGATTGACGAAGCTAACCCAGAAGGATCTTCTCAGGAAGAAATTGATGCCGCAGTTACAAACAAGGGCACAACTCGCTCACCTGACGTCTTTGATATTGGCCTAGCCGTTGCTGCTAAGTACATTGGCACAAAGACATTTGCACCCTACAAAGTAAAGACATGGAACTACTTGCAGTTTGCGTCAACAGTAGATCCAACAGCTGAAGTAACTCCTAACTACACAGGAACCATGACAATTGGTTACAGCGGAGCACTTGGCACAATAACTAAGCTCGATGATCTATTGGATCCAAAGTTCAAGGGCAAGATTGCTCTGAATGGTGATCCACTAGGTTCATCTGCAGCTATGAACGGTATTTTCATGATCAATAAGGCACTTGGTGGATCATTTGATGATGTCACTAAGGGCGTTGCTTTCTTCGCTAAGTTGAAGGCTGCCGGTAACTTCATCAACGTCAACCCAACTGAGGCCACAATCGCATCTGGACAAACTCCAGTTGTTATTGACAATGGTTACATCCAAGCTGGCGTTATCAAGGCTATGGCTGCTGCAGGCAAGGTATGGAAGATGTACACCCCTGCTGCAGTTGGCTCTACTTACAACAGCGCAGTATCAGCATGGGCACCACACCCAGCATGTGCTCGTCTCTGGATGGAATACACACTTGGTGAAACAGGTGCAACAGTATTTGCAACCGGTGGCGCAACACCAACACTATGGGTATGGCTTCTAAAGACTGGCCGCGCATCTGCAGCCGGTAAAGATGCAATTGGTAACAGCAAGGTAATTGCTGAAAAGGCAACTGCTGCACAGACTGATGCCGCACGTGCTTACCTAAAGACAGCATGGCCTGCAGCAGTAGGTACAAAGTAAAAACTGAGATCAATTAATTGACTCAACTTCAATACAAGGGAACCGGTTCTGCCAATGGCAGGACCGGTTCTCGGTATTGGCGCAGTAAGAGTGCTTATTTAGGTGTAATGCCTTTCTTACTCTTTAGCGGACTCTTTCTTTTATATCCGACCTGGAATGTTGTCTCTGGCGCTGTACAAGATAACAACGGTCAATTCAGTACCACCGTGTTAAAAGAAGTTTTCAACTCCCCCATTGCCCGCCAAGCTTTTGCTAACTCCCTCGAATTATCAGCCAAGACTGCAATCGTTGGTGCTTTGTTAGGTGGTTTATTTGCTTGGGCGATCGCCACTGGAAAACCTGGTGGAGTTTTTTATAAAGTCTCTGTTGCACTCAGTAGTGTTTTAGCCCAGTTCGGCGGTGTCATGTTGACCTTTGCCTTCTTGGCAACTTTTGGTTTCAACGGTCTAGTATCGAGTCTGGCAGTGAAGTTCTTACCTAATACGTTCCTAGCCGATTCAACGTGGCTCTACGGAATGACGGGACTGAGCATCCTTTATACATTTTTCCAAATTCCGCTCATGGTTCTTGTCTTCTTGCCAACGTTAGAGAATTTAAAACCTCAGTGGCGCGAAGCATCTGATGCATTGGGCGGCAAAGCCTACGAATACTGGTTGCGCGTTGGAATACCGATTCTGACGCCATCATTTGTGGGTGGCGCGCTCCTACTTTTTGTGAACTCATTTTCAGCTTATGCAACCGCAAATACGTTGATTAATCTTTCAGACTTCTTAACGCCGCTTGAGATTGCTACGGCGCTTACGAGCGAGACTGGTGGATCAAACCCCGCCGAAGCTAAATCTTTATCGATGTTCATGGTGATAGTTGTAGTAATCGTGATGAGTCTTTACGCACTGCTTCGTCGAAAAGTGAGTAAGTGGGAACAAAAGCGATGAAGCAATCACTGGGTGTTCGCTTGTGGCGCTGGACGATTATTTCATTCGTTGCGCTCTACCTGCTCGTGCCGCTTTATGCGATGTTTGATTTTTCTACTAAGCCTTTTGGTTTTGCCGATAAAGGTCGAACTTTCCGCGCCTGGACCATGATTCCATCGCAACCTGATCTCTTGGCGGCAATTTCGCGCTCTTTAATTACAGCAGCAATTGTCATGGCACTGATTTTATTCATGATCGTTCCTACAGCAATCTGGGTTCACTTAAAGCTGCCGGGCCTTCGTCGCCCATTTGAACTCTTGTGCTTATTGCCACTGGCCATCCCCGCGATTGTTATTGTGGTTGGAATTGCTCCCCTGTACCGGTGGATTTCAATTAATATCAGTGAGTCACCGATTACTTTAGCTGGCGTTTATTCAATGTTAATTCTGCCCTATACGTATCGTTCCTTATCTGCCGCCCTCGATGCCGTAGATATTCATACGTTAGCTGAAGCCGCTACTACTTTAGGTGCATCGATTTCACGGGTTATTTTTGGAATCATTATGCCAACGATTAAGACTGGAATCGTCAATGGCTCATTTATTGCAATCGCCTTAGTTCTTGGCGAATATACGATTTCAAATATTCTTAACTTCAAAACCTTCCAGGTAGTTATTGCTCAAATTGGTAGACAAAATGGCAACGTGGCAGTTGCAGTATCTCTTGCCTCATTGCTCTTGGTTATCTTTTTATTACTCATCATCCCTACCAAAAAACGTCAAGGCGCCGTCCTTGATGTTGACATCGCCTAAGAGATAAGGACCCATACGTTGAGCTCATCAGCATATGTACAGTTAGTAGACCTTGTTAAGCACTTTGGCAAAGTCAAAGCTCTCGACGGCTTAACTATCGATATTGCAGAAGGCGAGCTCGTTGCCCTGCTAGGTCCTTCTGGCTGCGGAAAGACAACTGCCCTTCGTGCACTTGCAGGACTACAAGGGCTAGATCGCGGTCAGATGATTGTGGATGGCAAAGATGTCACTTTCCAAAATGCAAACAAGCGTGGAATGGGAATGGTCTTTCAGGCTTACTCCTTATTTCCTCATATGACTGCGCGTGAAAATGTTGAATACGGCTTAAAACTTCG
>WLHW01000013.1 GCA_009702525.1 Actinomycetota bacterium | reverse complement strand
CATCAAGTTTGTCTTGGAGTAATCCATTACCCAGGTATGTGCAGTCCATTGGGCTAAGAGCTGCGGCTTGGTCGATGTAAGAATCGCTGATTTCGAAGATTTCTGATCTATAGGTCATTGGCTATTCTTATCAGCACATTCCAGATTTGTCGAGATATAGGCTTGGGCCGTGATGAAATCCCAACTCCGTGACCTACATTCGCACCGGGGATTTATAAATCTTATTGTGGCTCGGTTCATTTCAAATGTCGGCAACGGTCTGTCGTCGATTGCGTTAGCCTACGGAACGCTGAGCATAAATGGGGCCACTGGTAAAGACTTAAGTTTTGTTATGTCTGCGCGGATTTTCCCCATGATTGCCCTGATGTTATTTGGTGGAGTTATCGGTGATCGATTTAGACGAAACCGTATCGTTGGTGGTGCGGATATGTTGGGAAGTCTTTTTGTCGCAGTAAGTGCAATCTCCTTTATATTTGATTTTGCTTCGGTGCCACTTCTCGTATTAATGGGATTTATTTTTGGAATTCTTAATGCATTATGGTTGCCAGCAATGTTGGGTTTATTGCCAGCACTTTTGCCGAAAGAAAAACTTAAAGATGGCAATGCTGTAGTTGGCTTATTGAGCAATCTTGGCTACGTATCTGGTGCTTTGCTTGGTGGCATATTGGTTACCCTTTTTGGTTCAGGTTGGGCATTACTAGTCGATGCGCTTTCATTTTTTATTGCTGGTATGTTGGTGTGGAATCTAGATGTGGCTCCGATGGAAAAGCGTCAACGCACTTCAATCCCTAGTGAGTTGAAGGACGGCTGGCATGAATTTAGGTCACGCTCATGGGTTGTGGCCATGGTGATCGCTTTTGTTGGAATTAACGCATGTTTTGAGGCACTCATTCAAGTATTAGGCCCACTTGTATTCAATGAAAACTCTAACGGTCCACGTAATTGGTCTTATCACTTAGCTGCACTAACCACCGGAATGATTTGTGGTGGCGTAATTGCTCTTAAAGTTCACTTAAGTCGACCCCTCTTTTTTGTCATGATTCTGATTGCAATTTCTGCAGTATGGGAATTTTCTTTAGCCCTGCGCTCCCCACTTCTCATTTCATTATGTGGCGCTTTTGTGGCTGGTATTGCCGTTGAGATTTATTACGTAAATTGGAGTACCACAATGCAGTCCCATATACCCGAGGAGTCATTTTCTAGAGTTAATGCCTATGATGCTTTTGGTTCTTACGCCCTGGCCCCGTTGGGGATAGTTGTTGCTGGTCCACTTGCCACGTACTACGGGGTACATAGTGTCTTGTGGATTACAGGAGGGGTGACTTTTATAAGTGCGCTTCTGGCCCTTAGCGTTAAATCAGTTCGAAACCTTAGGTAGCGGCGAAATAGCCAAAGGGGCGTAGGCTCGACTTATGAGCGAACAGCCACTTGCGCCGCCGAAGTTACGGGGTTGGTTTCACTTAGGTGCTACACCTGTCGTCATTATTGCCTCTCTTGTTTTATTCATCTTAAGTAAGTCTTCATTGAAATTCGCAGTTGCTATTTATTCGATCACGGCAATTATGTTATTCAGTGTCTCAGCGGTTTATCATCGCGTGCCCTGGACTCCTTCTAAGAAAAAGATTTGGCGGCGGTGGGATCACGCCAATATCAATTTACTGATTGCAGGTTCTTATACGCCATTTGCAGTTGCATTATTGGAAGGCAGAAGTAGAGATATTCTTTTATTAGTTGTGTGGATCGGAGCTGCCACGGGTGTTGCGATGCGAGTTTTTTGGTTGGGCGCACCGCGTTGGCTCTATGTTGCTAACTACTTACTTCTTGGTTGGGTCGCACTTGCGTATATGCCACAGCTATATCGCGCCGGTGGATTGTGGGTCTTGCTGCCAATTGTTATAGGTGGCCTGTTCTACTCAGTTGGGGCGATTTTCTATGCGCTCAAGCGCCCCGGCAAAACCGCAAAGTACTTTGGTTTTCATGAGCTATTCCATATATTCGTGCTGGCAGCGTGGATTTCGCAGTATGTTGCCATTTCGGTGGCGATTTACAGTAAGTAAGGCCTTGCTCTAACCTAAGGCTCTACGTGTGCGAATAGTGAGGTGTGTAATGGCTGAAAAGAACTCCTTCCTTAATTGGGTCGGATTTAAAGGTGATGAGCCTGATGCGCCATCCTCGGTGGATCGAATTCGCGAACTTGAATCCCAATTAGCCGACTTACGTTCTCGTCGTGACATCACTGGTTTAAGTAAAGAAGAGTTTGAGATTTTGGCAACTGAAACTGCGATGGCCATGATTAAGTCGGCGCAAGCACGTGAAAGTAAAGCCCAATCAATTTCATCACGTTTAGTCGCTGAAACTAACCGAATTACTAAAGAAGAAATTGAAGCCGCCGATACTAAGGCGCGTTCAATCCTCTCTGGAGCAGAATCACGCGGACGTAAATATATTCAGACTGCCGAAGAAGAGGCAGGTCAACTAGTGGCAGAGGCAGAGGCCGATGCCGAAGCATTGATCGAATCCAAAAAGCGTGAAGCTGCATCACTCACAACACAAGCACGTCGCGAAGGCGAACGTATTGTTGGAGAAGCAACTGCTGAGGTTTCAAATTATCGTCAATGGTTAAGTGGCGTTATGGGTGAAGCTGAGCGCTTGTATAAAATTCAAACTCAATCTTTAGATGCTGCAGAAGGTGCAATCCGTCAATCTCGATCTCGTCTTGAGTCAGCATTTAATCGCTTAGCTGATCTTCAAAAAAGTGTTATCGAAAACTTAAATCCAGATGACACAATTATTGATACCGGCCCGATTAAGGTTGCAAGTGAGCGAACAAAAGTAGCAATCAGCGCACCTAAAAAATCGGTGAAGAAGCCTGCTAAGAAAACCGCAGCCAAGAAAGTAGTTGCAAAGAAATCTTCACGACCTAAGTAGTTAATGCATGGCCACTGCTCGCGGAATCCGATACATCCCTGCCATCGATGGCTTGCGTGCGGTGGCAGTCATTGCCGTCATGCTGTATCACTTGGGATTTTCTTGGATCCCTGGTGGCTTTCTCGGAGTTGACCTCTTCTTTGTCATTTCAGGCTACGTAATCACTCGTCTACTTCTTGACTCAATAGCGCGCAGTGGCGGTCTTGATCTGCGGGCTTTCTATCGAGCACGAATTCGCCGACTATTTCCGCCGCTTGTCTTCATGATTATTGTTTCAACAATTTATATAGGTATCTGGGCACCAGAGACAATGCGCCGTTTTGTTACTGATTCCCCATTTGCACTCTTTGGGGGAATGAACTGGTGGTTGGTTTTTCGCCATACTGATTACTTTGACTCCATCGCTAGGCCACCGTTACTACAACACACATGGTCACTTGGCGTTGAAGCGCAGTTTTATCTTGTGTGGCCATTAATTTTGCTACTTGTTCTTCGCTACTTTGGGAAAAATAAGATACCCGGTGCCGCCTTATTTATTGCAGCAGTTTCCGGAATAGCCCTGTTAGTAGTCTCTTTTCAGGTCGATGCGGCAAGTGCCTCTCAAATAAGCCACGTCTACTTTGGTACTGATACCCACAGTATTGGCCTCTTTCTTGGCGCCGCGTTAGCAGTGAGTTGGATTCCACAAAATCTTGAAGAAAGTGTCAATCAACGGGCCCAGGATTTCATCGATGGAATAGGTATTTTTGGTTTTATTGGAATGATTGCAACTTTTCTATTTATAAATGAAACGGATCCAACACTCTACAAATTAGCCTTTCCCCTTGCTGGAATATTTGGTTGCGCCATTATTACTTCGATAGTCCACCCAGCATCTCGTTTTGCTCCGCTACTAAGTAGCAAAGTTATGGTTTGGATCGGAGAGCGTTCTTATGCAATCTATTTATGGCACTGGGTAGTCTTTCAAGTCACTCGGCCGCGTGTTGATTTAGAAGGCTCAAGCTGGGCGTTATTTACTTTGCGAATTTTAGTAGTCTTTGCACTCGCCGATATTTCACTGCGCTTAGTAGAACTACCGATTCGAAGCGGATTAGTTGAGTACTGGTTTAAAGGCATGAAGTACCGAACTAAAAAAGTACAATTAAGGCAGAAGTCAGTGTTGGCATCTTCCCTAGTTTTAACTCTTTTGGTCTTATCTGTAGTAAGTGTGAATGCAATTAAGCAGAGTGATAAAGCGATGGCCGCTATAAAGGCTCAAATAAATGCTCCGGTTGAAATGTCGCCCCAAGAAAATACCCCAACTGCTGTTCCTGGGTTATGGGTAACTGGTGATTCGGTAATTCTAGGAATACGTCACGAACTCGAAGCCCGCAATCACATTGGACTTATTAATGCCAGAGTTGGCCGTCAAGCCACTGAACTTATTGAAGTAATGACTCACGATAAAGCAAACATGATTGGCTCAACAGTTATTTTTAACTTAGGAAATAACAATAAGTTAACGCAAGCTCAAGTAATCTCCATCTTTGAAGAGGTTAAATCTCAACCTCGCATTATTGTGGTCAATACTGCAGTACCTCGCGGTTGGCGCGATGAGAACAATGCCTTAATCGCACAATACAGCCGTCAATATGGCGCGCTTTTAGTGGATTGGGCGACTATCTCCATCGGCCATCCTGAGTACTTTGCACCAGATGGAGTGCACCTAGTTCCGGCTGGGGTTCGTGCTTACGTTGATGCAATTTTAGTAAATCTCTGACCAACAAAAAAATAAACCCCCACGATTTCGTGAGGGTTTATTTCATTGAAATTTACTTAAACTCACCTGGGATTCCAAAGACGGTTGCAGATGCAGTTTGACCATCCGAGTAAACAGATGACACACGGAACTGTGTCCAACCAGTATCTGAACTCTTAGTTACGTCCTGAGAAAGTTGATCAGCTGGAACTGTTGCAATTGTTGTCCAATCGCCTGCTCCTTTTGCACGAATCTCGACGTTGTATCCAGTTAATCCATCTACAGCGGTAGGTGCAACCCAGCGAAGCTTTAAGCCATCAGCGCTCTTAAGGGCAACAAACTTTGATGGGGCTTCCACTGCAGCAACTGCTGCAGTCTCGGTTGGCGTAGCAGATGCTGATTCAGTTGGTTCGGCAGATTGGGAAATCGATGGCGCAGGTGCTGCGTCATCTCCTTCTTTACCGGACTTTGACCAGACGATTACAGCAAGAATGACGATTCCTGCCACAACTAAAAACTTGACGCGATCTGAAGCTGATTGCTTTGGAGCTACAACTGGCTTTGCTGCAACTGGCTTTGGCGCGACTACAGGTGCTGATGGTGTTGAAACTCTTATCGGCGCACTCTTCTTTACTGCGCGCTTTGCAGGTGCTTTCTTAGCAACCTTCTTTTTAACTGCAGCTTTCTTGGCAGTTGATTTCTTAGCAACCTTCTTTTTAGCAACGCTCTTCTTAGCCGCGCTCTTCTTAGCAACCTTCTTGACTGTGCGCTTAGCAGGTGCTTTCTTAGCAACCTTCTTGGCAACTCTCTTTTTAGCAACGGTCTTCTTGGCCGCGCTCTTCTTAGCAACCTTCTTGACTGTGCGCTTTGCAGGTGCTTTCTTAGCAACCTTCTTTGCTGCGGTCTTCTTCTTTGCGGCCACAATTACTCCTTGGATAGCGGTGCGCACGTAAGTAACGCACGTCGATAGGACAAGGCTACCCCAGGCCTTCCAGCATTTGTATGACTTGCGGTGCAATAGCACGCAGCGATTTTCCTCGGTGGCTCACCGCATCCTTCTCGTGTGCGCTCATTTGAGCCGAGGAAATATCCATGCCCGTAGGCGCAAAAATGGGGTCATAACCAAAGCCCTGATCTCCAATTGGTGCGTGCAGGATTCGCCCGTAAAAAAGCCCCTCTTCAACCACTTCTCGGCCATCAGGCATAGCCAAAGCTGCAACACAGGTGAAATGTGCGCCGCGCTCACTATCAGGTAGCCCTTGTAGTTCTCCTAAAAGTTTTTCAACATTGGCTAGATCATTGCCATGAACTCCAGCCCACCGCGCCGAAAGAATTCCGGGGGCTCCATTAAGTGCATCGACACACAATCCGGAGTCATCAGAAATTGATGGCAGAAGAGTCAGCTGTGCTGTGTAGCGCGCCTTCAATAATGCATTCTCCTCGAATGTACTTCCAGTCTCTTCAACATCTTCTAGATGTGGAAATTCTTCAAGGCCAATTAACTCAATAACACCAGGAGCCAACTGCTCCAGAATTCTTCGGAACTCAGCAACCTTGCCTTGATTGCGCGTCGCTAGAACTAATCGATGTGACATTGAATTTAATTTACCAATATTTACTGTGCAAGGACAGATTTTTGTAGCTCGCTTAGTTCGGCACAACCGTTGACTGCAAGATCTAATAGTTGGTTGAGAAGTTCGCGATCAAACGGCTCACCTTCGGCAGTTCCCTGTACTTCTATAAAGCGACCATCGCCAGCAACTACAACATTCATATCGGTACCAGCCCGAACATCTTCTTCATAACAAAGATCGAGCATTGGTACACCATCAATAATTCCAACACTGACTGCAGCAACTGAATCACTAAGTGGTTTGGCATCGGCCTTAATGTGTCCCTGGCTTTTTGCCCAAGCAATTGCATCAGCTAAAGCAACGTATGCACCGGTAATTGCTGCAGTTCGTGTTCCACCATCTGCCTGTAATACATCGCAGTCAATAACAATCGTATTTTCGCCAAGCTCTTTAGTATTAACGATTGCGCGCAATGAACGACCTACAAGACGTGAAATCTCTTGTGTACGGCCACCTAATTTGCCCTTGACGCTTTCCCGGTCAGAACGGGTATGAGTTGCACGCGGCAACATTGCGTACTCAGATGTGACCCAACCAGTTCCTGTGTCCTTTAACCAGCGGGGAACACCAGGCGAAAATGACGCAACACACAAAACACGTGTCTTACCAAACTCAACGAGTACGGAGCCCTCGGCATGGTCTAACCAGCTGCGAGTAAATTTAATTTCGCGCAAGTCATTAACTTTTCGCCCATCATCGCGTGCCATGTAGTGCTCCTATTTACCTAGTTATTTTTGCTAGAGATCTTGATGTTCGACTCGAGTTACTTCTGGACCTAGAAAACGACGGGCCAGATTTTCAAATGCCTTCGCATCACCGGTCGCCAAGAACTTGTGTGTTGGTAAGGCGTCTTGCTGCATGCGAAGTTGATTAGTTTCAACCAAGGTTCGGTATAAATCTTTGGCGGTTTCTTCAGCGCTGGATACAAGCGTTACACCTTCGCCCATTACATAAGAAATAACTCCAGTTAAGAGCGGATAATGCGTACATCCCAAAACTAATGTATCCACATTGGCTGCCATCACTGGTGCTAGATACTCTCGTGCAATTTTCGTAATTTCAGATCCAGAAGTTTCACCGCGTTCTACAAACTCAACAAAAAGTGGGCAAGCAACAGATGTGATCTCGAGTTGAGGTGCAGCTGCAAAAGCATCTAAATATGCCGCTGAATCGATTGTTGCGCGTGTACCTATCACTCCGATGTTGCCGGAACGACTAGCTGACACTGCTCGACGAACAGCTGGTTGAATAACTTCAATAACTGGAACTGAATATCGCTCGCGTGCATCACGCAACATTGCTGCACTTGCGGTGTTGCAGGCAATTACAAGTGCTTTAACACCTTGTTCGACTAAAAAATCTAGTGACTCTAAAGCAAATTCGCGAACTTGTGCCAGTGGGCGTGGGCCGTAGGGGCCACGGGCAGTATCACCAATATATAAAGTAGATTCATTTGGTAACTGATCCAAGATAGATCTGGCAACGGTGAGTCCACCAACTCCTGAATCAAAGATTCCAATAGGGGCATCGCTCACGCCGCTAAGCCTACCCTGCGACTTACCTATCTATAAAGCTTGGTCCATGAGCGCCATAATCAAACTCTCTTGTAACCAACCCAGCCAACTATAAACGGCATAAACACCGCGAAGTGGGTCATCGGGTGCCAAAATCTCTAGCTCTTCATGTGATTTTTCTTCAACGTTTAATCGAACTCCTAAAGCTAATCGAATATCGTTCATTGCACCAAGCCATGCATTGGCACCTTCATGATCAACCTCAACACATCCATCTGATGCGCTTTTTAAATCAATTCTCATCGACATTGCATGTGCAGTTTTCTTGGCACGAAGTGTTGCTTCGGTGTATCTACGAAATTCAGATGCATCAACTTGATCTGCATACGCGTTCGGCAACAATCGCAAAAGCACATCATCATCAGGTGGTGAGTCATGGCTGGTGATTCCAACCATCGCAGCTAATGGGTCATCACTGTGGCTATCTTTACGCTCACCCAATAGTTCGATTATCTGTTCAACTAAATTAACTAATACTTCACTCTCTGACACTGAAAACTCTGCGACAAAAGCATCATCACCATGGCGCCTAAAACCTGTTTGTCGCTCCTTTGATTCTTCACTCATAGGCTTTGATCTTCTCGCTGGAGCGTGGCCCAAAGACCATACTCATGCAGACGTGCGACATCATGCTCCATTTCTTCACGGCTGCCACTGGAGACTACGGCTTTACCTTCTGTATGAACCTTCATCATCAACTCATGCGCTTTCTCGCGCGTAAATCCAAATAACTCCATCAATACATACGTCACATAGCTCATGAGATTTACTGGATCATCCCAAACAATCGTGGTCCATGGTCGATCACTTGTAAAAATCGCTTGAATATCTTCATCGATTTTCTCGTCGAGTCTCACCATTACTAGTGCACCACAATTAATCGCTCAGCAGAATACATCGCTTCATTGTCTACAAGAATTTGCACTCTCACAGTAATAACACCCCGTTTAACTTCACTTGTCACCAGAGAAAACTCTCCCTTTGAGTCAGTCGCAGTTTCATTTCCAATTTTTTGCCACTTACCAGCTATCAATTTCTGTAGTTGAACTTGCTGCCCTGCAATTTGCGGATATACAAATCCACCGATTGAAATAACTGCGCCCTGCTTAGCGCTCGTTGGAATTTTTATTTGCAGCTTTGATGTGATCATAACTTTAAGCGCAGTACTTAGTGAGTCTGAACGCTCCCAGGTACCATCGGTTACTAGACGGAACTCAGCATTATTTGCTAAGTTAATTGGAATTGCAATTTTTCCTTCTTCATTAGTGGTGGATTCACTAATTACTGCCCATGTGCTCTCACTACTTCGCTTCATTTGAACATGGACATTGAGCCCAGTTACTGGTGTTCCATCTTTGCGCGTGAGTAAGCCATTAATGGTGAAACTCTCTCCATAACCAATACGGCTATCAACGAGATTGGTAAAAGTTAAGGTACTAACAATTGGTTCAGGCGCGATGGCTAGCGCACTATTTCGAAGCGCTGTTGTTGCAGCAGCGTCTTCCATTCCTAAAGTCCACAGCGCTACTCCACCAAGTTGATACTTTCCAACTAGTTGAGCGCGTTCGGCATAGCTGCGATCATTTTGGTACCACACCGTGCGAGCAACGCTGCAGGAAGTTGACGCACCTTTTGCCGTTAAACCGTTATAGACCTTGGAATATGAATACGTTGCTTCGCTAAATTTTTCATCAAAACTTGGTACAGCACCATCTATAACTGCTTTTGCAGCAGCATAATTCATCTTAAATGTTGCTGCTTTTGCTCCTGCAGTTAATCCCGGCGGTGCTGATACCGGACAAGAACCATTTACAGACGTTATCCAATCGCGACCATATCCCGGAAGTCCTATAAAAACCTTCGATGCAGGCATAATGCTCACTGCGTACTGCACAGTCTTTTCCACCCAACTGATTGGTCCGATAGGACCTGGCTTTGCAACTGAATAGTCATAGGTCATGATTCGCAAACGATCAATACTGCTGGCAATTTCTGCCCAGGCATAAACCGTGTAACCCTTTGATTTTTCAGTAGGGTTATATGCATATGGGGTAGTTACCGAAAGTAACTTCTGTGAAGCATGAAGTTGGGTGCTTAATTCCTTAATGAATAGAACCCACTGCGGTGCAGTTTTAGCCCACGTTGTGTTGCCATCTACAAATGCAAAGCCTTCAAAGTCTAAATCAATACCGTCAAAGCCATTCTTATTTACTAGATCCACTATTGACTTTACGATTGTTGTCCGAGTTTCGGGTTTAGTTAAATAGCCCGACAGGACTAATTGTGAAGTTCCATCCGTCATCGTTGGGATTATTTTCAAACCAGTTTTTCGCATGAGACATAACGCATCGGCAATTGGCCATGATGGATTGCCAGTTGTGTAATCATCTCGAATAAGTGTTGGACTCTTTAATGTGTACCAAAATGGCATCACCTCTTTCATCAAATCTTTATTAGTAAATAGATATGATGAATTCAATAACGCAATATCTTCAGGTGAATACTCGTTATCTTCGCACGTTACTGTAGGCGCAGTAGGCGCATCAGTTGGTAGCTTTTTAATAAAAGGCATGACTGTGCGCACGGAATAATATGGAATCCAGCCACTTACAACGGTCCGTGGTTGCTTATCTTCTGCGACCGCACCAACCTGGGCAAAGAAACTTGAAACTAAAACAAGCGTTAGCGCAATTGAAAACTTACGTCTCATTGCTATGAATCTTCAGGTGCTGGTTTAAGGCCAGCGTAGATCTCTTTACATGTAGGGCAGATGGGATATTTTTCGGGGTCACGCGAAGGGATCCATTTCTTGCCACATAGAGCGCGCACTGTTTTGCCGGTCATTGCCGACTCAACAATCTTCTCTTTCTTCACATAGTGCGAAAAGCGATCATGCCCGCCGTCATCTTCTTCAAGGACGGGCCGGGTTAAGAGATCTGTGCTGCCCTCAGTCTCGTTACCTGCTCTTTTGAAGATTCCCATGAGGTGGATAAGAATACCTTCGGCACTGGCAAAACTACGGGTAGAATTCACAAATGAAGGACTTACTGCGCACCCAGGATCTCAGCCGTGCTGATGTCGAGCTTTTACTCGACACCGCCGCCGACTTTGCGAAGAATCCTCTGCGATCTAACACGGCCCTAGCTAATAAAACCGTAGCTATCTATATGACTAAGCCATCAACTCGTACTCGGTTGTCATCAGAGTCTGCAGTTGCCCATTTGGGTGGTACGCCAATTTTTATTCGTGGAGACGAACTTCAGTTGGGCCGCGGTGAAACAATTGCAGATACGGCACGAATCATAAGTGGCTACTGCAGTGCGTTAATAATTAGAACTTTTGCTCAATCAGACGTTGATGAACTTGGTGCCAACGCATCGATTCCAGTAATTAATGCGCTGACTGATGATGACCATCCAACACAGTTACTTGCCGACTGGCTTACTATTCGTGAGCAATTTGGAAAAGATATTTCAGGTCGTAAATTTGTTTACTTAGGCGACGGTAATAACATGTCACATTCGTGGTTAATCATGGGTGCGATTATGGGTGCGCATGTAGTTGCTGCAACTCCTACTGGTGCGTGGGCTCCTGATCCAGATGTTGTGAAGATTGCGCAAGAAATTGCAAAAAATAGCGGTGGAAAAGTTGAAGTACTTCACGAGGCAGAATCTGCAGCTAAGGATGCAAGCGTTCTTTACACAGATGTGTGGATGTCCATGGGTGATTCTGAAAGTGAACGGGAAGAAAAGGTGCTGGCTCTCTCACCCTTTGCAGTAACAGAAAATTTAATGTCACTCACTCAAAAAGATTCAGTGTTCATGCATTGTCTGCCTGCGCACCGAGGTGAAGAAGTTGAGGCCTCCGTGATAGATGGAACAAAGTCGGTTATCTGGCGTGAGGCATTTCATCGCCGTACAACGATTCAATCTTTGCTGTATCACCTAATAAATGGTGACCTTCAAGGCTCTAAGCACTAGTATTTGGCATATGCGCATAGCCGTACCTAAAGAAACTCGTGATGGGGAAAAGCGCGTGGCGCTTGTTCCAGACATTATAAATAAATTAACTCGACTAGGTTTCGAGGTAGTTATCGAATCTGGTGCAGGAGTACATTCGCAAGCAACTGATGCCGATTACGTCAGTGCTGGTGCGACAATTTCGAATGGTGAAGTTCTCAGCAGCGCCGATGCTGTCTTATCTGTACAACCATTAACACCTGCGCAGATGTCTGCGTTGAAAAAAGGCGCAGTAACGATCAGTTTTATGTCCCCTGTTACCGCCGTTGATTCAATTGAAGCCGCGGCAACTGCTGGAGTTACGGCATTCTCATTAGAGCTTGTGCCACGTATTTCACGTGCTCAATCTATGGATGCACTTTCTTCACAAGCTTTATGTGCCGGATATCGTGCGGCGTTAGTTGGTGCTGAATTATCTCCACGCTTTTTCCCAATGCTCATGACCGCCGCTGGAACTGTCACACCGGCACAAGTTTTGGTACTTGGCGCAGGCGTTGCCGGTTTACAAGCAATCGCAACCGCGCGACGTTTAGGTGCAGTTGTATCGGCTTACGATGTACGTCCTGCATCTGCCGATGAAGTTCGATCAATGGGTGCAACTTTTATTGAACTAGAACTTGAAGCCTTAGAAGGCACTGGTGGTTACGCGCGTGAGATGACTGAAGATCGCGCAGCAAAGCAACAAGCTCTTCTTACCCCTTACATTGCTAAATCACATGTAGTTATTACAACTGCGGCAGTTCCTGGTCGCCAAGCTCCACGTTTGATGACAAAGGCGATGGTTGATTCAATGGCACCTGGGACAATCATTATTGACTTAGCCGCCGAAACTGGTGGCAATGTTGAGGGATCAAAGCCAGGTGAAAATGTTTCAACTGACAATGGAGTTCGAATCTGGGGCGGAAAAGATGTCCCAAGCCAACTTCCATTCCACGCATCTTTCCTTTACTCACGCAACGTTGTAAATCTTCTTACATTATTTACAACTGCAGCTAAAGATGAAGCCGCGGTGGCCTTTAACTTAGATTTTGAGGATGAAATTATCAACGGGGCCGCAGTAACTCACGGCGGATCACGTAGAAATGCGGGAGGCAAGTAAATGGAACCGATTGCAGTTATTTCGATCTTCGTACTGGCAGTTTTTGTCGGTTTTGAGGTGGTATCTAAAGTATCTTCCACGCTTCATACACCACTTATGTCGGGTGCTAATGCAATCCACGGAGTCATCTTGGTTGGCGCCATTATCGTGGCCGATCACAGTTCAACTAATTTAGAGCTCGGGCTTGCAGT
Source organism: Actinomycetota bacterium (assembly GCA_009702525.1). Classification (GTDB taxonomy): domain Bacteria; phylum Actinomycetota; class Actinomycetes; order Nanopelagicales; family Nanopelagicaceae; genus Planktophila. The sequence continues at coordinate 6,713 of WLHW01000013.1, read as the reverse complement.
AGCTGCAATTATTCTGGCGACTATCAACATGGTCGGTGGCTTCGTCGTTACTGATCGAATGCTTGAAATGTTCAAAGGAAATAAGAAATGAGCCGCACTCTGTATGACCTTATTGGCCTAGCTGCAGGTGTCGCATTCATCCTTGCTCTTAAAGGTTTGTCACATCCAAAGACTGCACGCCGAGGTAACTTGATCGGTGCATTCGGTGCAACATTGGCAACACTTGTAGTTTTCTTCTATACAAATCCGGGCTCATCACTTCCGCTTAATAATATTGGTTGGATTCTTGGTGCCATGCTTATTGGTCTAGCCGTTGGTGTTCCCGCTGCACGCAAAGTTGAAATGACACAGATGCCACAACTTGTTGCACTCTTTAATGGTGTGGGTGGTGGAGCAGCGGCTCTCGTTGCAATCGTTGAGTACTTACACCTTGGCAACGATGCAACAACAGCAGAAGTTATCTTTACTGTATTTACAGTAATTGTCGGCTGTGTTTCATTTAGCGGCTCTGTTATTACATTTATGAAGTTGCAAGAGTTAATGACCACTCGACCAGTTATTTTCCCAGCTGGCAGATTCATTATTGCTGCCACTTTGGCTAGCGTTATTGGGGTTGGTGGTTGGGTTGTTGCAGCACTTGGCACCACACCGCTGCTGATTCTTGCCGGACTCTCACTTCTCTTTGGTGTGCTTTTCGTACTGCCAGTTGGTGGCGCAGATGTTCCAATTGTTATCTCATTATTAAACGCTTTCACCGGTTTAACCGTTGCAGCAAGTGGTTATGTGCTCGATTCAGTGCTGCTCATTATTGCTGGAACACTAGTTGGTGCATCAGGAACTATTCTGACTCGCCTTATGGCCGAAGCTATGGGCCGCTCACTCTTTGGAACTTTGTTCGGTGCATTTACTGCCAAGCCGCAAGATGCAAGCGGGGCAGCCGAAGAGCGTCCAGTTCGCTCCGGTTCACCTGATGACGTAGCGATCTTGTTGAACTATGCACGACGCGTGGTGATTGTTCCGGGCTTTGGTTTAGCTGTTGCACAGGCACAGCACACAGTTCGCGAACTTGCCGACTTAATGATTTCAAAAGGCATCGATGTTGCTTATGGAATTCACCCAGTTGCAGGTCGCATGCCAGGACATATGAACGTTCTTTTAGCTGAAGCAAATGTTCCATATGATCAACTCGAAGAGATGGATGAGATTAATCCAACTTTTAGTCAGACTGACGTGGCAATTGTTATCGGTGCGAATGACGTTGTGAATCCAGCGGCAGAAAATACTCCAGGTTGTCCAATTTATGGAATGCCGATCTTAAAAGTTTCCAATGCTGCGAACGTAATTTTCTTGAAACGTTCTATGCGGCCGGGCTTTGCTGGAATTGAGAATGAACTTTTGTATGATCCAAAGACAATGTTGCTCTTTGGCGATGCTAAAGCTTCATTAACTAAAGTTGTATCAGCGCTCAAAGCGCTCTAAGCACGCAAAACTCATTTCCCTCGGGATCGGCTGCGGCTTGCCCCGATTTTCCATTTCTAAGAGACCTCATCTGCTGAAATTCAGCGGGGGTTTAACTGCGGTTGCGAGTAGTTGAAAGTTCAACTAACCTGTATGTATTCAAAGGAGAGCCATACATGCCAGCAGTATCCGTTGCCGATATAACAATTTTGCCGCGCGTCCGTGAAGTTGCAGGTGCGCGTGCGCGTTCGGTAAAGAGCATTACAACTGCCCCGCAAGGCTTTGAGGGCGAAGGCTTTCCTGTTCGTCGCACTTTTGCAGGAATTGATATGGCAGAACTCGATCCATTCATCATGATGGATCAAATGGGTGAGGTTGAATACGCACCGGGTGAACCAAAGGGAACACCTTGGCATCCACACCGTGGTTTTGAAACAGTGACATACATTATTGACGGAATCTTTGATCATAAAGATAACAATGGTGGCGGCGGAAGGATTTCAAATGGTGATACTCAATGGATGACTGCCGGTGCGGGAATTTTGCACATTGAAACTCCTCCAGAACATTTAGTTGTATCCGGTGGTTTGTTTCACGGATTTCAATTGTGGGTAAATCTTCCTGCGGCAAAGAAGTGGGCAGCTCCTGCCTATCAAGATGTGCGCGCAAAAGATGTTGCACTTTTGTCATCAGCTGATGGTGGTGCACTCATTCGCGTTATCGCTGGTGAAGTAGATGGTCATGAAGGTCCGGGAACTACGCAGACTCCAATTACTTTAATTCATGCAACCGTTGCAGCAGGTGCAGAGCTTCGACTTCCATGGCGCAAGGATTACAACGCATTGGTTTATGTTGCTGCAGGATTTGGTTATGTAGGCGATGAGCATCGTCCAGTTCGTACTGGGCAGTCAACGGTCTTTGGCGATGGCGACACAATTGTGGTGCGCGCTGCCGATGTGCAAGAGAGTCGATCACCAGAGCTGGAACTATTTATTTTAGGTGGCGCACCGATTAAAGAGCCTGTTGCTTGGATGGGTCCTTTTGTTATGAACACTAAGCGCGAAGTTCTGCAGGCTTTTGAGGATTTTCAGAATGGGTTACTCGGATCTATCCCTGCAATCTATAAGGATGATGCGAAGAAGCCATTGAATAGAAGCGGCGAAGGCTCAAAATTAGGCTCGCCCGCCAACGCTTCAAGCGCTACTGAAACTTCTGATGCAGATGTCTTGAGCGTGCATGGAGCACCAACAGAGATGCAAGAAGGCTAGTTACAAGCTTCCCACCTGCATCACTAGCACCAACCCTGTTAATAACTTTTCTCGATTGTCAGCGCTGCCCTCAATAGTTACATCTATGACAAAGACCGGGCTCCACTTAGTAAATCTGAACTCGGACCTGCCGCTCCTTCAGCATAAAGTAGTGAAAGTGCGCCGGAGTAGTGAGCTTGGAATAAGCGAGAATGAAAACGGTACTTTCAGTTATAGCGAGCTCGATACCTGCGATGGTAACCAAGCTGACCACGATCAAAATCAAAGGGTAGTTGATCTTCTTGCTGCATTCCCTGGAATCGAAACATTGAATGGCTTAGTTGGAATAGATCCTGCCACTCTCAGTCGAGGTGGGCGTATCGATTACTTAGCGGCATTAGAACGCCAGAGCGCTTGGCTGCAGGCATTGTTGCAGCGTGCAATTATTGCGGTAGCGGGTGAATCTCCCTCGGTCGCTGAAAATATGTGGGATGGAATCGATGATGCCGAACGTGAAGACGTAGCTGCGGCACTTCGACTTTCAGGTAACACGGCACAGATGCGAATTGACGTTGCTCGCACATTGGTTAATCACTTACCTAATACCTGTTCAGCACTTGCAATGGGTGAAATATCTTCCGCCCATGCAACGGTAATAGCCAAAGAGACCGCTGCTGCTATTCGTGATGGGATAAGTGAGTTTGCCATTTATCACATTGAAGAAAAGGCTTTAGCACATGCAGAGTTTCACACTCCTGGGCAGGTTGCTAGCAAGATACGCACAACGATTGCACAGTTAGCCCCGATTGAGTTTGAAGAAGTAGTTGATCGAGCACGTGAAGCTCGTCGGGTAAGTTGCTATAACGAGGCTGATGGAATGGCCACAGTCGTTGCAATACTTCCTGCACAGGATGCCCAGACAGTCATGAAATCTATTGAGGCATATATCCTCACAATGAACGAGCATGACGAGGCCGAGCATGCCCGCAGCCGAAGTTGGACTCGCGGTACTGACTCTCGCGGTACTGACTCTCGCGGTACTGACTCTCGCAGTACTGACTCTGCAACAAGTACATGGTCCTTACTATCTGCCGATAACAAGCGTGCCGATGCACTGACGGCGATTCTCTCAAGCGCATTAGCTGAGAAAATTGATGAAGTTCGCCCTCATCGCCGCCCTGTGACCGTCAATGTAACAATCGACTTGCCAACACTTCTCGGCTTAGCCGAAAATCCAGGTCAACTTTCAGGTTACGGAGCAATTCCTGCTTCCGTTGCCCGCGAGTTAGCATCGGATGCAACATGGAAAAGATTTATTACCGATCCCCAAACTGGAAACCTTCTCGATTATGGTCGCGAAAAATATGAACCCCCACAAGCCCTTGTAGATTTCCTGCTTGCAAGGGATCGCACGTGTCGTTTTCCGGGTTGTCGGCAACCAGCATCTAGAACAGATATTGATCATGCTGAGAGTTGGGAAAGCGGAGGCGAAACTACGCCTGAAAATCTGGGGCTTTTATGCCGCAGACATCATCGATTAAAGACACACGGTAAGTGGAGTTTAGTAAGTAACGCAGATGGCTCTTGTAATTGGACATCTCCTATAGGCAAAAACTACTTTGTACCGGCTCGTCCAATTAATGAATCCGTGTAGCGCATTCCCATCAGCGCATTCCCATCACGTCATCCAGGCATCTATTCCCCATGACGAACCTGAAATTTCTAGACATCCATATAGCAACACCTGTCATACTTTCTCAATGATTTGGTGGCCGGAAGAAGTCCCAACCCTAATGTATGGGCTAATCACATTACGGCCCATAGCCGAAAGTGATATTCCGGCGATATATGCGGCATGCCAAGATCCAGTTATTCCTCGATTTACTCGCATTCCAGCTAATTACACGATGTCGAATGCTGAGTTCTTTGTCCGCGAAAAAACACCGAAGTCTTTGCTCGAAAAAACAGAGTTAGCTTTTGCAATCGATTATGGAAATGGGGCTGACAAAGTATTTGCCGGTTTAATTTCATTTCATAGTATGGATCTTCCCGACTTAGTAGCAGAGCTTGGATATTGGATTAGTGCCGATGTGCGTGGCAAAGGAGTGGGGACAACTGCAGCTAAGGTTTTGACTAACTTTGGTTTTGAAACCATGGGTTTTGAGCGTATCGAGGCGTTAGTTGATGTCGAAAATACTGCCTCAAAGAAACTATTGAGCTCGGCTGGGTATACCATTGAAGGAATTCTCCGCAAGAAATCTCGCAGGTACGATGGCAGTCAGATCGATATGGTGCTTTATTCAGTTCTTCGAAATGAGTGGAAGGAGCTGTAATGGAGAGCTTGGCTTACCTCGTTGTAATCATATTAATGATTGTAATTCTTGGTGGCCCAGTTGCGATTTTATTAACAAAAATTCGAACTAAAAATATATTTCTAACAACTATCCGAAGGTTGCTTCACGGCCTCATTATTAGCCTTTCATTCGCTATCAGCTCATCGGTTTTTTTGAAACCACAGGAACCTTTGACTCTTCATGTAATAGGTATTTTCGGAATTACCATGTCCTATATTGCGCTGCGCCGGGAGTATTTCCCACATGTAAAAATCGTTAGCCAATTATTCGCCCGCTTTGGAATCCACGGCAAGGCTGTTAACAAATCGGGTGAAGGATTAGAAGCTTTTGGTGGTGAAACCCAAGCGAACAAAAAACCATTGTCATCTATGCATGGACCAGTAATTAAATGGCGCCGAGATGGTCGCTCAGGAGGAAATGACGGACATGGCCCTGGCGGCCAGCACTAACTTTATTGCAGAGTCATTTTTTTCCAGATACGTTCATTTTCACTCTACACATGCTCAATTTCACACTACCCGTACTCAAATTCTCTCTACCCTTACTCAAATTCTCTCTACCCGTACTCATTTTCACTCGACCGATACTCATTGTCACACCAGTGGCACTGACTTAGCGTTCCTTGTCGGTCACGTCACCTAGGCTATCGATCATGAATCGTGATGGCAGTGAAGACGAGTCATGGCAGCCGAGTATCGGCGAACTCAGTCATCCCCTATCGAGCACTGTTTTCATAGTTTTGGATATTGAAACATCAGGGGGCTCACCTCATAGTGGTGCTGGCATAACTGAAATCGGAGCCGTGAAAGTTGTTGGCGGACAGGTAGTTGGAGAGTTTCAATCTCTCATAAATCCTGGAACACCAATCCCAGATTACATCACCGATCTAACTGGCATATCTGATGCGATGATTCAAGGATCGCCTTCAATTGAAAACGTGCTGCCGAGTTTTCTAGAGTTTTTAGGCCCGGAATCTGAGAATATTCTCGTGGCGCACAACGCAAACTTTGATTTAGGTTTCTTACAAGCAGCCACATCACAGAATAATTTTCGTTGGCCGGCATATAAGGTTTTTGACACAGTTCGATTAGCTCGCTCTGTGTTAAGTAAAGATGATGTGATTGATTGCAAACTATCAACGCTATCGGTCTATTTTAACGCGCAGACTTCACCCAATCACCGTGCGCTCGATGATGCACGGGCGACCGTCGATGTTCTTCACGGAATCTTTGAACGCTTTGGTTCTTTTGAGATATATACAGTGGAAGATGTCGAGGCTTTTACGAAACGCGTTAAGAGACCTGTCCGTTACAAATAGAAACTAGTTCGTTACAAGTAAAAATGGTGGAGGTGCCGGGAATCGAACCCGGGTCCTTCGGTGCAAAAACAGGGCTTCTACGGGCGTAGTGTGATTAGCGCTTTCTCAGTCCCGAAGTTTTCCCACACAACTCTTCGACGAACTCAGTTACGAAACTGTTCTCTCGCATAGTCCGTAACGCCTATGCGATGAAGAGCCCTCTATCGACGCTAGATTCCAGACCGAGAGCGGCATCTGGGCTAACGGCTTCAAACTAGCTTATGCAGCGAGTGTGAAAGCTTGCTGATTAGTGTCAGCAGTTATTTTTTGCACGGATTATTGGTTTACGAGATCATT
>WLHW01000012.1 GCA_009702525.1 Actinomycetota bacterium | reverse complement strand
GCGAATTTTTGTAGCCAAGAAATGTGTCTCCTGTATATGTGTGTCATATCAACTCACTGCAGCGGGGTGCGCGGTGAATACGATTCAACTATCGATTGTGGATGTTGCTGGGGGTAGAGGGCCCCTTCAACAGGTTGCTTATTCTGCCATCCCAAGGGGTTTTACGCGAAATCGCCTACTGCGCCTCTTCAATAGCCCGTTTGGCGGGGTTGCCTGACTTGGACTTCTTCTTCTGCACAACGCTCTTCTTAGGCGCGCTCATAGACGGCATTCCAGGGGGCATTCCAGCCGGAACTCCGCCATTTCGTACCTGTTTCATCATCTTTTGGGCGGCCGAGAATCGATCCACGAGATTGTTCACTTCAGAGACCGCGCGACCTGATCCACTAGCGATACGCGCTCGCCGGGAGCCGTTGAGAACCTTGGGGTCGCGTCGTTCGCTGGGCGTCATCGATTGAACTATTGCCTTTGTGCGAACTATCTCGCCTTCATCAAAATTATCTATCTGCTTTTTCATGGCAGTAGATCCAGGCAACATCGATAAGAGTTTAGACATTGAACCCATCTTCGACATTGCTTGCAGCTGGTCTAAGAAATCTTCCAATGTGAAATCTTCACCGCTTGCAAACTTTGCCTCTAACTTTGCCGATGTATCACCATCAAAGGCTTTTTTGGCTTGCTCAGCCAATGTTGCAACATCGCCTAATCCTAAGATTCGAGATGCCATTCGATCTGGATAAAAAATATCAAAATCACTCAGTTTTTCACCGGTTGAGGCAAACATAATTGGGCGTCCAGTAAGAGATGCAATCGATAGTGCAGCACCACCGCGTGCATCACCATCGAGCTTGGTTAAGACAACACCATCAAAACCAACACCATCTAAAAATGCTTGCGAGGTTCTAACCGCGTCTTGTCCCATCATTGCATCTACAACAAAGAGAATTTCATCGGGTAATACAGCATCTCTTATACCAATTGCTTGCTTCATTAAATCTTCATCAACGCCAAGTCGACCAGCAGTATCAACAATGACCATGTTGTAGTGCTTAGCTTCTGCAAATTCGACGCCGGCTTGTGCAACCTTGATCGGGTCTCCCACGCCATTGCCACTTTCTGGAGCAAATACTGGAACATTAATACTGGATCCAACAACTTGCAGTTGAGTAACGGCGTTAGGGCGTTGTAAATCAGAGGCAACTAATAATGGGGTATTACCTTGGTCAGCATAAAATTTAGCTAGTTTTCCAGCCAGGGTTGTTTTACCGGCTCCTTGTAGGCCTGCCAACATGATGATTGTCGGCCCCTTCTTAGCAAAGCGAACACGTCGTGCAGGTCCGCCTAAAATCTCAATGAGCTCTGCATTAACGATGTCGAAAATCGCTTGACCTTGATTAGTTCCAGATTGCAATGTTGGAAGCACTTCTAAGGATTTTTCACTTACTCTGGCAACAAAGCTATCAACTACGCCCAGGGCTACATCTGATTCAAGAAGAGCCTGTCGTATCTCCGCACACGTACTCTCGATATCTGATGGAGAGATACGGCCTCGAGAGCGCAGTGCGCCAAAGGCCGATGTAAAACGGGAGGAGAGAGATTCGAACATAGTGCGCTAAGACTACGCCAGAGCCGCCCGTAACCGCGACGTGACCTCTTCGGCTCTTACATTGCTCAGTGGACCGCCAGAGAGTTCGCTGACATACAAGGTATCAATAGCTTCTGCGCCAAGGGTGGTAACGATGGCCGAACGAATATCAACTTTTGATTGTGTAATTGCGGCGCCAATTCTAAAGAGAAGTCCGGGGCGGTCGTGGCTTCGTACTTCAATAACTGTGGCATCGGTTGCTGCATCGTTAAAGTAGACAACATCTGGTGCGGGTACTGGAATTGTGGGGATTGATGCATAAATTTTTGCCCGGGCTAAGAGTTTTTCTTCAACTAAGTCAGAGTCACTCAAAGCTATTTCAATCTCATCACGAAGTCCGGCAGCAGTAATCGTGGGAGCATGTGGTTGTGGACTCACGATCCAATACATAACTGCAGATTTTCCATGAGTTTTTGTTCGCGCTGACTTGACATCTTGACGAGAAATATTGAGCACACCAGCTATCAGTGATAACAATCCAGGCATATCTGGTGCAACAATTTCAATGGAATATCCACTTGGGTGATCAAGAAGTTCAATCGTTAACTTCGCGCTCTCAGCTAAATCCACTTGAGCTTGACTCAACGATGGTTGCTGTGCAATTTGTGAACCAGACATTGCCTTTCGCACGCGAGATACTAAATCTGAAACCAGAGCAGCCTTCCAATCACTCCACCCGGCACTGCCTGTAGCTTCACCGTCAGCCACACTCAGGGCATGCAAGAGCTCTAAAGTATTCAGATCAGGGATCACTGACGTTATTGAGGAGATAGTTGCAGGATCATCTAAATCGCGTCGAGTTGCAGTGGAGGAAAGCAATAAATGCTGTCGTATCAAAATTTGTAGCGTCGCAATATCCTCGGCTGAAAATCCGATGCGAGTGGCAATCGGAAGGATTAAACGTTCACCTCGTTCAGAGTGATCTTCGGAAGCTCCTTTGCCTATATCGTGAAAAAGTGAGGCAAATAAAAGTAGATCAGGGCGATGTACTTTTCGAGTCAACTTTGCGGCGTGAACCGCGGTTTCCACCATATGTCTATCCACCGTATGGCGATGCAGTGCATTTCTTTGTGGCAGAGAGCGCACTGCGCGCCACTCCGGTATCCAACTAAAGATAATCTCCTCTTGATCCAAACTTTCAAAGATTGGCACCATCGCTTCACCGGCGCCAATAAGAGAGATTAATAACTCACGCGCCTCACGCGGCCACGGGGTTGGAAGAATCGAATTACCGGCAGCAAGAGCGCCCGTAATCATGGAGCAGGTCTCCAGCGATAATCGCAGACCCATCTGCGCCGCAGTTGCCGCTGTGCGTAAAGAGAGTACGGGATCTGTTTGTAAGGCTCCTGCATCATCAATTGTAATTTCATTGTTAACAACGCTGATATTTTTTGCAACAGATTGAGAATCACTAGATCGCTTGCCTTTTTGCGATGAATCTTTAAGATCAATTAAGTGCCATATATATCCAACTAAGTAATCTACAGATCGTGCCGCTTGTGCAACTTCGCCCATCATGACATCAGCATCGGCATACCCTAGATATCTTGCTACTTTATCTTGCTCTTGAAAAAGCAATTGATCTTTACTGCGGCCACTGACTATATGCAAAGCCTCGCGTACATCATCTAAAGTTGACTGCGCTTTACTCATTCGCTCTAACGGCACAGGTACTATGCCAGATGCAGCAATTGCATGAAGCGCGTTTATGTCTCGAAGTCCACCTCTAGCTTCCTTCACATCTGGCTCAAGTAAATAAGCCAACTCCCCTGCCCGATTGTGACGCTGCTCCATGGTGCTCTTCAACTCACTTAGCCGCAACGGAAATTTCTCACGCCATAATCGCCGAGAATCTTGAGCGATCTGTTCTACTAACTCTGGATCACCCGCGACTAAACGTATATCTAAAAGACCCAAAGCCACTTTGAGATCACCACGAGCAGCATCGTGAGTCTGAGCGCGTGTTCGGACTGAATGATCAACTTTGTGGGTATCCCATAGTGGATACAACAGAGCATTTACAAACTTACTGAGCTTCTCATCTGAAAACTGATCCTGGTGAAGAATGAGAATATCTAAATCAGAGCCAGGTGAGAGTTCACCGCGACCATATCCACCTACAGCGGCAACTGCTATCCCTTTGGCATCTGGAATAACTAAATGCTCATACGTTGCCATAGAAAAAAGTGAGAGAAGAGAGAGATCACTTTGATGCGATCGCTCTCTTCTCTCACGAGTGCTCATACCTATATCTTAGATTGCATCTGACCCACGTTCACCCGTCCGGACTCGAACTACCTGGTCTACTGGTGTTGTCCATACTTTTCCATCACCAATAGATCCAGTTGATGCAGCTTTAACAATGACGGCTACGACTGAATCTGCATCAGCATCATCTGCTAGAACCTCTAGCCGCACCTTTGGCACTAGATCTACCGTGTACTCAGCGCCACGGTAAACCTCGGTGTGACCTTTTTGTCGGCCAAAACCACTGGCCTCAGAAACCGTCATTCCCGTTACTCCATGTGCCTGTAAGGCGTTCTTCACATCGTCTAACTTAAATGGTTTGAGAATTGCTGTTACAAGTTTCATTAGAAGGAACCTCCACGTGTTGAGCTCGATAATTCATAGGCGCTTTCTGCATGTTCATTGAGATCGATACCTTCAATTTCTTTTTCAGCTTTAACTCTGAAACCAATTGTCTTTTCAATAACAAATCCCAAAATGAGAGTCACGATAAATGAATACAGTGCCACCATTCCAACGCCAAGAGCTTGTTTGCCAAGCAAAGTAGCGCCGCCGCCATAGAGGAGGCCATCTAAACCCAGACCGTTAACAACATGTGTTCCGAATAGACCAATCGCTAGTGAGCCCCAGATTCCGCCAACAAGGTGCACTCCGACTACATCGAGTGAATCGTCGAAACCGAATTTGTATTTAAGGCCAACTGCAAGCGCGCAGAAGATACCGGCAAACAAACCAATAACGACGGCGGCCCATGGAGCGACGAAAGCACACGCAGGTGTAATAGCAACTAACCCGGCAACGGCACCTGATGCTGCGCCTAATGATGTCGGATGACCATTTCGAATTTTTTCAACCAATAACCAACCAACTAATGCACCAGCAGTTGCAACTTGCGTATTCATAAAAGCAAGTCCAGCTGTTCCATTTGCTGCAAGGGCTGAACCAGCATTAAATCCAAACCAACCGAACCACAAGAGGCCTGAACCAAGCAGCACTAACGGAAGTGAGTGCGGACGCATCGACTCTTTGCGCCATCCCACTCGCTTGCCGAGAACGATTGCTAATGCTAACCCTGCTGCACCGGCGTTGATATGGACTGCAGTTCCTCCAGCAAAATCTTCTAAGCCTTTGCCAGCAAGAAAACCTGTGCCAGTTACTGTGTCTCCAACTTTATTTCCAAAGGCAAATACCCAATGAGCAACTGGGAAATAGACGATAGTCGACCACAGCGCTACAAATACCGCCCAAGAAACAAATTTAGTTCTATCGGCAATTGCTCCTGAGATTAAAGCGGGGGTAATAATTGCAAACATCAATTGAAATGCTGCAAAGACTAAAACTGGAATGGGATAAATCCCACCATTATTCGTTAAGTCATTGACCATTCCACCTAGTCCAGAGAACGAGATATTCCCATACCAAGGCGAGTTGGCCTTATAACCAAAAGCGAGTTCAAATCCGTAGATCACCCACAAGATACTGACGATTCCTATAGTCACAAAGGACATCATCATCATATTAAGAACACTCTTGGTGCGGACCATGCCGCCATAAAAGAAAGCTAAACCTGGTGTCATGAGAAGTACTAAGGCCGTACTTGCCAACATCCACGCAGTATCGCCAGAATTAAGAACTACTTCGGTCATAAGAGAAACTACTTTCAGCGAATAAATAAAGTGTTCTCGCCTTTGAGATGGCGCAAAGATGCCTGTTGTGGATTACAACAAGGGTTCTCAATGGTTTCAAATTCATCACAAAAACAGGGTGAGTGTTACATCTAGGTTACGAAAGTAGCCCCTGTATATAAAGGACAGGCTCGAATCGAGCAAAATCAGCGTAGGACTCCCCTGTCCCAACCCACTTAATAGGAATATCAAGCTCCTTCTCGATGGCTAGTGCCACACCGCCCTTGGCGCTGCCATCTAATTTAGTCACGATGAGTCCAGTGACATCAACGCTTTCTGTAAAGACCTTGGCTTGCGCCAAACCATTTTGCCCAGTCGTCGCATCGATTACAAGGAGAACTTCGTTTACTGGAGAGACTTTTTCAACCACGCGTTTTACCTTTTCAAGTTCAGCCATCAAATCACTTTTGTTATGTAAGCGACCAGCGGTATCAATTATCAGAAAGTTAACGCCTACATCTTTAGCTTCCTTGGCGGCATCGAAAGCAACTGATGCCGGATCACTGTTAGCTTTTCCAGCGACCACCGGGACGCCAATTCGCTCTCCCCAGGTTTGTAACTGATCAACTGCAGCGGCTCTAAATGTATCTCCAGCTGCAATAAGAACTGATTGACCGCTGGCCTTGTAGTGTGACGCTAACTTTGCTACCGAGGTAGTTTTTCCAGTTCCATTAACTCCCACGACCATGACAACACTGATTCCACTTTCATTCACGATCGGTTCGCGTGAACGAAAGCTAAGTTGTTCATTTAAAATCTGGGTTAATGCAGATTCGGCATTCTCGCTTTTAACTTTCTTAGCAAGCTCCATCAGTGAGCGGGTAAGTGTTGGACCCAAATCTGATGCGATTAATTCCTCTTCAAGCTCTTGCCAATCAGCAGGTGAAAAACTACTTGTACCTTTTATTTTCGCAATAAACTTACTAAACAACCCCATGTGTTAACCAGTTAACTTGCGTCAGATTCACGCAAACGCTGGGAGATAACTTCAGTTACACCGTCTCCCCGCATTGTCACGCCATAGAGAGCATCGGCAATCTCCATCGTACGTTTTTGGTGAGTGATGATAATGAGCTGCGAACTTTCACGTAGCTCTTCCAGCACGCCTAATAAGCGCCCCAGGTTGACATCATCGAGTGCAGCTTCAACTTCATCGAGCACATAAAACGGGCTTGGACGGGCTTTAAAGATTGCGACCAGCATCGCCACTGCTGTCAGAGATTTTTCTCCTCCAGAAAGAAGTGAAAGTCGCTTTATGCGCTTACCGGGTGGACGGGCTTCTACATCTACACCACTGGTCATTGGATTATCTGGATCAACCAAGATTAAACGACCGTCTCCGCCTGGGAATAAGCGCGCAAAAATATCTTCGAAATGCTTAGCTGTCTCTAGATACGCCTCCATGAAGATCTGCTGAACTCGGTCATCTACCTCTTTGATAATGTCTAGCAGATCTTTTTTAGTGTTCTTTAAATCCTCGAGTTGATCAGCTAAGAACTTTAACCGCTTTTCTAGCGATGAATACTCTTCAAGGGCTAATGGATTGATCTTGCCCAGTAGATTCAAAGAGCGCTCAGCAGATGCAAGGCGCTTTTCCTGCTGATCTCGGCGATAAGGAATCAACTCTGTTGTAACTATTTCCCCATCTTCATTTTCAAAGAAAGTTGGGACATCATTTTCTGGGCCGTATTCGGCAACAAGGGTCTGAGTATCTATTCCAAACTCTTCACTCGTTTTATTCTCTAAGGACTCAATACGCATCTTTTGTTCAGCGCGCGCAATCTCATCGCGATGAACACTAGATGTAAGAGTTTCAAGTTCTGTAGCCAGTTCACGCCCACGCGTACGAACAGTCAGGGTTTCACCTTCTCTAGCTGCACGTGATTCTTCTAAGCGACCACGTTCGACCGCCGCCTTAGAAATTGAACGTTCTATGTGAATCAACACTTCATAGGCTGCTTCAGCTATGCCTTGTGAGATTACTGAAGCTTTGGCGCGTGCTCCTCGACGGTGAATTGCCCGCTCTGACGCTTCTCGTTCTGCATGTGCAGATGCTTCAAGTGTACGAGCGCGTTCGGCAACTGAGGTCACTCGCTCCTCGATTGTTCTCACAGCTAAGCGTGCTTCTACCTCCGCTGTGCGAGCGATGGATACCGCGTTACGAAGATTTTCAGTAAATGTGTGATCGGGTTCGGCGATTGCGCCTTGCTGGTGTAGTTGATTCTGAGCGATTACTAGCTCGCCTTCATCGCGTGCTTGTGCAGTAGCGGCTTGAGTAATCGTTGAATTAAGTCTTTCGACTTCAGCAGAGGCTGATTTCATGTTCTGACCCGATACCGCAAGTTGCTCTGTAAGGGCCCCAATACGTGCATCTGATTCATTGAGTTTTGCTAAAGCTGCATCGAACTCGCCTTGTCGGGCTGAGACTTCGGCACTTGCCGAAGAGATTTCAAACTTGAGTTGGTTACAGCGCTGTGAAACATTAACAAGTTTAACTTCAAGTTCTGCTATCAAGGCATTTATTTCAATAAGTGAGGATGATGAGGTTGAACCACCACGTGCGCGCACAGGTGTTACTAAGTCTCCATCGCGTGTAACTACCCGAACTCCTGGATGTGATCGAAGGATTGCTTCTGCATCACGTGCATTATCGGCAACTACAAAGGAGGAAAGTAGGGAGGCGACAAGTTCGCTAATTTTTTCAGAATGGACATGGGAGGCAAGAGAATTCAGGCCGGCAGGTATCGCTGCAACTTCTGCTGCACTGGGATCATAAACAAGCACATCGGCTTGGCCTAAGTTTTGACTGCGCAGAGTTGTCAGCGCAGTGACTGCAGAAGCTAAGTCGGCAACCACAACCGCATCAGCTAACGTACCAAGGGCTGCGGCTGCGGCAGCTTCCCATCCAGAATCGATTCGAATCAACGCAGCAATCGAACCCACAATATGCACGCCATGAGAATCACGTAAGAGAGCTGAAGCTCCATCACGGTTGCGCGATGTGAGCTTAATGGCCTCAATTTTAGATTCGATAGAGTTTCGCTCACGATCGGCTAATCGCTCAGCTTCATTGAGTTTTTCTACCTGAGCTTTAGCGGTTTCGAGAGCCGATTTTGTAGCTTCGAAATTCGAATCTAAGTTCATCTCACCAGAATCAGCACTTGCGATATCTAACTCGTACGTTGCATATTCACGTGCGGCGATATCGGCGCGATGTTGTGCATCATCACGGGCACTGGTAAGACGTGCGATTTCTTCCGAAATGGCCTCCAAACGTGCCTGGAGTGATTTTATGTGACCTTCTTGGCGTGCAGTTCCCTCGCGCGCATCGGCAATCGCACGCATTGCTGCGGCAATTTTGTCTTCATCAATTTTGAGTGCATGTTCACTCTGTCCAAGTTGGGCTGTGGCGCTAGCCAGAGTTTGCTGGGCCGCCAGGACGTTACTTCTAAGACTGGCTTCCTCGTCGCGTAACCCCTTGGCTTCATTTTCTAATACATCAGGATCACGCCCTGATGTTCTAGCCTCTTCAGCCTCTTCATTGAGAAAACGTGAGCGCTCCTGTGCAAGATTTTGAGTTCCACGAAACTTTTCTCGTAGCGAATTAAGTTGATAGTAAGTCTCTTGAGCTGTAACTAGTTGAGGACCTTCTACTGCACTCTGTGAATCTAAAGCTTCTTCACGTGAACGAATCGCATCGACTTCAGCTTCAACTAATGCACGTCTTTGGCGAAGTGCCGTTTCATCAGCAACATCGGCATCTAAGACTTTAGAGAGTGAAATAAAATCATCGGCCAAAATACGAAGTTTGGCATCGCGCAGATCGGCTTGAATTGTTGCCGCCTTCTTTGCTACTTCAGCTTGTTTGCCAAGTGGGCGAAGTTGTCTACGAAGCTCTACCGTTAAATCTTGAACTCGAGCTAAATTAGTTTGCATCGATTCAAGTTTGCGCAGCGCTTTTTCTTTGCGCTTACGATGCTTAAGCACGCCAGCGGCTTCTTCAATAAATCCTCGACGCTCTTCTGGAGTTGCCATCAAGATCGCATCGAGTTGACCTTGACCAACAATGACATGCATCTCGCGACCAATACCAGAATCACTAAGAAGTTCTTGAATATCAAGTAAACGCGAAGCTTCGCCATTTATTAAATACTCGCTATGACCATTTCTAAATAAAATACGTGAGATTGTGACTTCACTGAACTCAATTGGAAGCGCACCATCGGCATTGTCGATAGTAAGTGAAACCTCAGCACGACCTAGTGGGGCCCGTCCGCTAGTTCCAGCGAAGATAACGTCTTCCATCTTGCCGCCACGAAGGGATTTAGCGCCTTGCTCACCCATTACCCATGTCAGCGCATCAACAACGTTACTTTTACCTGAACCGTTAGGTCCGACAACGCATGTGATGCCGGGTTCTAGGCGAAGCGTGGTGGCCGACGCAAAGGACTTAAAGCCCTTGAGGGTCATGCTCTTCAAATACACGCGGCAAACCTATCGCGTCGCGAGTGGGTTTTAGGCTTATTTACTGCTCAGGACGCTCGATTTTTAGCGCTTCGTAGGCAATTCGTGCAGCAACTTGCTCGGCCTCGCGCTTGCTTTTTCCTGTCCCAATTCCGGCCGTATTCCCTGCAACCATGGCATGAGCTGTGAAATTCTTATCGTGATCGGGGCCCTCTTCTGTAACAACATACTCCGGTACACCAATGCCAAGTGAAGCCACTAACTCTTGCAACGCTGTTTTGCCATCTAAGCCGGCACCTCGCGCTACAGCTGAATCTAAAGTTGGCGCAATTAATCTACGAACAATGTCGGTACACGTTTGAAAACCGAACTGTAAGTAAATTGCACCTATCAACGCTTCTAGGGCATCGGCTAGTAGAGAGTTTTTATCACGCCCACCAGTTACTTCTTCACCTTTTCCAAGACGAATATGTTTTCCAAGTTCGAGCTCACGAGCGATATCTGCAAGTGCGCGCATATTTACAACGCCAGAACGCAGTGGCGATAAACGACTCTCATCAAAATCTGGATATTTTTTGTAGAGCTCTTCAGTAACAATTAAACCCAAAACAGAGTCGCCTAAAAACTCAAGACGTTCATTAGTTTCTTTGCTCCCAGATTCATATGCAAATGAACGGTGAGTAAAAGCTAACTCAAGAAGGGAGGGTTCAATAGCAACCCCCAATCTCTCATTGAGCAACGAGCTCAGATCAGACCTCTAAAACCTGGCGGCGGTTATATGTACCGCATGTTGGACATGCAGTGTGTTGCAACTTTGGTTGCTGGCACTGTGGGCATGTAGCAAGAGAGGCAGCAGTAGTCTTCCACTGGCTTCGGCGTGAACGCGTCTTTGAACGCGAGGTTTTCCGCTTTGGTACTGGCACTTTTCTAACCTCTTCTTTCGCTGCGCAGCGATGGCTGCAGGGCGTAAGTATCCCTTAAAACCTCTAATTCTTGAAATCGGGGTTATCGATATCCAGCGCTGCTAGCGCGGCCCATCTGGCATCGACGCTCTCATGAGCGTGATCTGAGGGCAGATCGGCCCACTTGCCCCCACATTCAGGGCATAGGCCCAGGCAATCAGGGCCGCACAGTGGATTAAAGGGAAGGCCCAGAACTATGGCATCACGAATCGGAATCTCAAGATCCATGATGTCACCATCCATCATGAACTCTTCCTCTAGATCTAACTCGTCCTCATGAGAGCTCTTTTTTGAGCGCCCGACTTTGGCCGAGTAGTTAAATAGCTCTTGTATCTTCTTTTCGATTACAACTTCTACGGAATCTAGACAACGAGTGCACTCCCCCTTAGCAACAGCAAAAATCTGCGCACTCAGCAGTACTCCTTCAGTAACTGATTCCAGACGTGCATCAACCTCAATGACGTCACCGGCTGGCACAAATATCAAAGGCACGCCAACATTTTCTGGAGCTTCGATATCTAATTCGTACTCTTTCATCTCACCTGCACGTCGTGGCAGTTCGAATGTATTGAGTTTAAAGACCTCTGATGGACGCGGCATAAGCCCTAGTCCACATCGGAGAGTTGAGCTAGAGCATCTTTATCGCCGGCACCAGCTAAACGTTCGCGACCACGTGCAACTGCATCTTGCGTCTTGTTTAGGATTACCTCAAGGGTTGCAAGTCTTCCATCTATGTACTCTTCGACCTCATTCTTTTCTTGCTCTGCAAGCTCACGTGCATCGTCGACAATTTTGCGAGCCTCATCGCGAGCGATCTGTACAATCGATGTCTGCTCAACCATGCGTGCAACATCTTCGCGTGCCATCGTAATCATTGATTCTGCACTGACTCTGCCCTCTTCAATGATGGCATCGCGCGCAGAGATTACCTTTTGTGCCGATTCGAAATCGGTAGGTAAAGCCTCTTTGGCTTCATCAAGAAGTTCTAACATCTCACCACGGTGTACAACACAACTCGCAGATAGAGGAACACCACGTGCCTCTTCGACCATGGTTATTGCCGCCATTAATTTATCAACTGAATCCATGGTCTACTTCCCCGCTACTCGAAGTTTTAACGCAATATCTACATTTGCAGGCACCATTGTAGAAACATCACCACCGTAATGCGCTAACTCTTTAACTAACGATGACGATAGAAATGAGTGTGCTGGCGCAGTTGCCATCAACATAGTTTCAACACCTGATGCCTGTAAATTTAACTGTGCCATCTGAAGTTCATAATCAAAATCAGTGACGGCACGAAGACCCTTCACAATTGAAGTTATTGAGTTGGTTTTACAGTAATCGGCGAGTAACCCGCTCCAAGAATCAACGCTGACATTGGGTAAATGCTCTGTTGTTTGACTAATCATTTCAATTCGCTCGGCGACAGTGAACAGACTTGCTTTAGCGCGATTTTCTAGAACTGCAATAACGACATGATCAAACTGCGCGCTGGCACGTTTAATGATGTCTAGATGACCAAAAGTGATTGGATCGAAGGATCCAGGACATACTGCACGTTTCATGGCTCAAACGCTAGCAATAGATGGCGTACTTATCCATTCACTGGCGAGTAATTGCCGTAAAAAATACTTGCCGCACCGTAGTTTCTCTCACGCGCTGGGCTAAAACCTTCGGGCCAGCTAAATTTCGGCCCCTTAGCCGTGCGCTCTACAGCAACAAAGCCATCATCTTTTAGGAACTCGCCCCCATGAAGCTTTACCAAAATATCTTCAATCTCAGCATTGGTAAAGTCAAATGGAGGATCTATATAAACAAAGTGATATTTCTCTTTCGCCGGATCACTTACAAAGCGTTGCGCGGACATCGCATATAAATGGAACTTTCCAACAGGTTTATTCTTCATTACTAACTCAAAATTATTTTCAATTGTCTTCTGCGCTTCTGCATCTTTTTCAACTGTATGAACTATTGAAGCACCTCGCGAGAGTGCCTCTAAACCGATAGCTCCCGATCCCCCAAAGAGATCCAGCACATGGAGCCCAAGAAAATCACCGAACTCTGATGTCAATGAGGAAAATAATCCTTCTCGTGCTCGATCAGAAGTTGGACGAGTAGCACCAGCTACAGTTCCCAATGTTCGTCCCTTTGCAACTCCGGCAATGATTCTCAACTTTTAACCCTTATCTAGATAGTCGGTAGATGCATCCTTAGCTAACTGCGCAATCTCACGTGCAAGCCCAGGATAACTTGATAAATCTGGGGAAGCGCTAACTATGCCTTCAGCATCGGCACGTGCGCTCTCAATGAGTTCTTCGTCCCGCAAAACTCGCAATAGCCGCAGATGCGAGCGAGTTCCAGATTGGCTAGCTCCTAAAACATCTCCTTCACGTCTTTGCTCAAGATCGATGCGTGAAAGTTCAAATCCATCAAGAGTTCCAGCCACAGCATCGAGGCGAACGCGTGCCGGACTCTCTGGAGGTGAGTTTGTTACGAGCAGGCATAATCCAGGTGATGTTCCTCGACCAACTCGACCTCGAAGTTGATGTAGTTGCGAAACTCCAAAACGATCGGCATCCATAATTACCATCACCGTTGCATTTGCAACATCCACGCCTACCTCGATAACTGTCGTTGAAACCAGCACATCGATTTCTCCAGCCGCAAAGGCACGCATAGTTGCATCTTTTACTTCTGGGCTCTGACGTCCATGTAAATCAGCCACACGCAATCCAGCTAAAGCATCCCCTGCCAAGCGGGGTGCTAACTCCTCTACTGAATGTATCTCAGTGCTTTCTTCACCAAAGAGGAAATCTATATCTGAGTTGTCGCTTTCAGTTGCAGAAATTCGCGGAGCAACAACGTACGCCTGATGTCCCTGGGCAACTTCCTCACGAATTCGTGCCCATGCTCGATCCAAAAAGGCGGGTTTTTCTAAAACCGAAATTACGTGCGTAGTAATAGGTGAGCGACCTAAAGGTAGTTCTCGCAGAGTTGATACATCTAAATCACCAAAGACTGTCATCGCAACTGTTCTGGGAATCGGAGTGGCAGTCATCACGAGTAAGTGAGGAGGTTTAACGGCCTTCTCTTTCAGCGCATCTCGCTGCTCTACGCCAAATCTATGTTGCTCATCAACAACTATGAGACCTAGATCAGCAAATTCAATTTTTTCTCCCAGCAATGCATGTGTACCAATAATGATTCCAGCATCACCACTGGCAGCTAATCCAAGTGCTGCCTTGCGTGCAGCCGAACTTTGCGAACCGGTGATTAAAGTGACCTGTGTTGCAGTTGTTGGTGCATCCAACATTCCACCGTGGCCTAACGGTCCAAGCAGCTTTTCAAAAGTTCGAAGATGTTGGGCGGCCAGCACTTCTGTCGGTGCTAGTAAAGCAGCTTGTCCTCCACTATCAACTACGGCCAGCATTGCACGTAGTGCCACAATAGTTTTTCCAGAACCTACTTCACCCTGTAAAAGTCGATGCATCGGATGTGACTGGGCCAAATCTTCTTCAATTTCGGCAGTAATACTTTTCTGTCCTCCCGTTAATTCAAATGGTAATGCTCTATCAAAGGCTTCTAGAATCCCACCCTTTTTAGTTTTGCGAGAAACTGAGTCTAACTTTCTCAGTTGAGCCTTTCGAAGAACCAGCATCAACTGAAGTAAGAACGCCTCATCAAAAGTAAGTCGAGCCCGGGCTGCTTCTGCATGATCTAAATCGGCAGGTGTATGTAACTGAACAAGTGCTTGTTGAAGTGTGGGGAAACTATGCGCATTTCGTACTTCATCCGGAAGGTAATCCTTCACCTCATCAAGTGAGGCAATTGCCATCTCCATGCACTGCGTAATTTTCCACGATGGGAGTTTGGAAGTTGCTGCATATATGGGCAAATACTTTCCAGCAAACTTATCTACTGCGTTATCTACATCAGAGCCATCGGCAATCATCTGGTAATCCGGGTGAGCTAGTTGCTTCTTCTTATTAAAGATCCCAACTTTGCCGGCAAATAAACCTTGCGACCCAATCTTTAACTCTTTTTCGCGCCATGCTTGGTTAAAGAAAGTCAGAGATAACTTATCGCTCCCATCGGTAACTACAACTTCTAGAATGCTGCCCTTACGTCCACGAATCTGCCTGGTCGCCGATGCACACACTTCCGCAAGAATTGTTACTTCATCGCCCTCCTTGAGTTGAGCAATATCGGAGAGCTCTCCCCGCACCATGTAGCGACGTGGGTAGTGATGCAAAAGATCACCGACTGTCTTGATCGCAAAGGAGTCGTAGAGAACTTTGGCCGTCCGGTCACCAAGCACATCTACGAGCCTGCGATCGAGGTTAGCCATACGGTGATTCTCTCGTGCCAAGCCTCTCATTCGGCCCATGCCACGCGTGGATTGGCGTCACCATGGCTACTCGCGATACCCTTGCGCCTTGTCCGTTTGGGACTTAGTACCAATACCGAGATATAAAAGGAGCACCGTCGTGGCAGCAACATGCGATATCTGTGGCAAAGGCCCAAGCTTTGGCAATAACGTTTCACACTCACAGGTGAAGACCCGTCGTCGTTGGAATCCAAATATCCAGCGCGTGCGTACCCTTATTGGTGGAACACCTAAGCGTCAAAACGTATGTACTTCATGCCTCAAGGCTGGAAAAGTTACTCGTTAATTTTTCATATTATTTAATTGAAATGGCGCCAGGTATCTGGCGCTTTTTTCATTTCTAAACCAGTAACCCCGGATCCGGCGACCACAGTGCCAACTCGTAGACCTGGTAAATCTCTACCTGTTGCTAGAAATACGTGATCTTCTCCTCCGGCAAATATCCACTGCCATACATCTAGGGAGTTTTTATTTGCTAGTTCACAGAGCGCTTCAAATTCAGAGTGCGATGTAAAAAGTTGAGAATCAAATTCAAATCTGACACCTGATGCCATCGCCATTTGTGCTGCTTGAGTGACAAGTGCATCACTGATATCGCACATCGAGGTTGCACCAGCATGCCTAAAGGCTTGCGCCGCTGAATAGTCGACACTCGGTGAACAAAACTGTTCACGGGCATAGCCCTCAAGATCGTCATACTCATCACGCCCTATAAGTGCTAAACCTGCAGCTGACCAACCGGGAAGTGATGAAATATAGATCGAGTCACCAACACCGGCCCCTGCCCGTGTCATTGGTTTTTCAACGCTACCTACAGCGGTTAGTGCAATCACTTTTATTGCACCTCGAGCTAAATCTCCGCCAACGACTAATGCGCCACAGCTTTTTGCTTCATGCACAATCCCGTGGGCAAGATCCTGAATCCACTCCATGCTTTCTTCGCCAGTAAGCGTGACGGCTGCAACTAAATATTGAGGCTCACCTCCCATTGCATAAATATCGGCCAAGTTTGCAGCGACAATTTTGCGACCGATATCGAAAGCGCCTGACCATGCTGTGTTGAAGTGAACGCCTTCCACTGCCATATCTGTGGTGATGACAGATTGCGACCCAGTAGTAACAACGGCGCCATCATCACCTATTCCGACAATGAGCGCAGGATTGTGCGTAGCGAAGATTTCAGCCAGCACTCCTATTACCTGTGATTCCTCAAATGCCATAACCAAACCTTATTCCACTAGCGAGTAGCGACCTATCTGAAGTAGCCTGTGGCCACTAACAAAAGGAGTCAGCGATGTCAGTACAGGCCTATATTTTAATTCAGACTGAGGTTGGTAAAGCTAGCTCAGTTGCTAAAGCAGTTTCTTTGATTGCCGGTGTGACTTTAGCCGAAGGCGTTACTGGTCCTTACGATGTCATCATGCGCGCAGAAGCACCTAGCATGGAAGAGTTTGGCCGAGTTATTTTGTCAAAGGTACAAACTGTTGCAGGAATTACTCGAACCCTCACCTGCCCAGTTACGTATTAATTACCTAAAACTCCATTAGTACGATCTAGCGCGGTATAAATCAGCGCGCTGATAAGAGTTGTGTAGTCAACACCTGCCGCCGCCATTAGTTTTGGATACATCGATGTACTTGTAAAACCAGGCATCGTGTTAATTTCATTAATTATTACTTCGCCTTTATCTGTATAAAAGAAATCTACGCGCGCTAAGCCACTGCAACCCAACGCTTTAAAAGCTTGCACAGCCCTAGCTCGAATCTCATCACTTGCTGTAGATGGAATATTTGCGGGTAAATTCACACTCGTTGCGTTATCTAAATACTTAGCTTCAAAATCATAGAACTCAAACTTACTATCGATAACGATTTCGCCCACTAGCGATGCCTCGACAGTACCGTTTCGCTCAAGAACTGCACATTCGATTTCCCGCCCTACCACAGCGTTTTCAATCATTACTTTACGATCAAATGAAAATGCATCTAAGACAGCGGCTTGCAATGCATCCGCACTCTTGACTTTATGAGTTCCGCGGCTTGATCCGCCACGTGCCGGCTTAACAAAGACTGGATACGTTAATGCGTTGATTTTACTGTGCCAGTTATCGCTAGTAACGACAATTCCTTGTGCAACATGCATTCCAGCTGCTTCAAAAATAATCTTTGAAAATGCTTTATCCATAGCTGCACCAGATGCCATTACTCCGCTGCCAACGTAGGCAATGTCGGCACTTTCTAGAAAGCCCTGAATAGTTCCATCTTCACCATAGGGGCCATGTAAAACCGGAAAAACAACATCGATTCCAATTGGCGCTCCATTGAGCGAAAATCCATGTACGTCGGCGACTAGAGCCGTTGCATTGTCATCGACTGTCGGAAGTACACCATTGTTAATACTGAGCGAGTAATCCAGTGGCAAATGGACCCACTGGCCTGACTTAGTGATGCCAATAAGTACCGGCTCAAATTTATTTCTATCTAAACCAGCCAAGACTCCGCCAGCCGATAAACAGGAAATCTCGTGCTCGCTACTGCGTCCACCACAGATAATCGCAACAGTTTTTTTGCTCATCGAATAAAATTTTCTGCTCGGGTTGTTATCTCCATAAGGCGATCAAGTGCGTGAGTTGGCGTGATAGTTCCTGCGACAACGTCGGCTACGGCTTCAATCACTGGAACCTCAATTCCCACGCGATGGGCGATTTCAAGAACTGCACTGGAAGAGGCTACGCCCTCAACGGTCTTGGCCACTTCTTCGCGCGCGGTAACCATAGAGCCAGAACGACCTAAAACCTCACCGAACGTACGATTTCTCGACAGCGACGAGCCACAGCTGGCGACTAAATCCCCCATTCCCGCAAGACCTGCAGCGCTCAGTGGATCTGCGCCATGGGCTGCGCATAAACGCGCGACCTCGTTAAGTCCACGGGTAATCAGCATGGCCTGCGTATTTTCCCCAAAACCCATACCCACCGAGATGCCTACAGCCAGAGCGATGACGGATTTAATTGCACCCGAAAGTTCGCAACCCAAGACATCTGTAGATGTGTACACACGATAGTAAGGAGTTGCAAATAACTTCAATATTTTTTCGGCCACTATTGTTGTGCGTGCGGCGGCAACTGCTCCAGCCGGTTGGCGTAAAATTAACTCAGTAGCCAAATTCGGACCTGTAATGATTCCTACATTAGATGTTTCCATCACGACTTCAATAATTTCAGTCATTCGAGACAGTGTGCTGACCTCAATCCCTTTAAGCGTGCTTATATAAAGGGCGTTGGGAGTTGCTAACGGTTTCCACTCAATTAAATTTTCACGGAGAGTTTGAGCTGGAACAGCTAAAACATAGATGGATGAGTAGTCAAATGCTTGTGCCAAATCAGTTGTGGCTTGTAGCCCCAAAGGCAAAATATTTGAATCTAAGTATCTACGATTAGTGTGATGAGTGTTGATTTCATCCACCACATCGCTATTGCGCCCCCACATCAATACATGGTTACCCGCATCAGATAAAACTTGAGCCATGGTGCTTCCCCACTGCCCAGTTCCAAAAACTGTAACTTTGCTCAAGTTTTCTTCTTCTTAAAGTTTCCCGTGCGAGGGAGTGTTGAAGTATGTGGATCAAATATTTCAACTGGACGTTTTTCACCACGTAACTCTTCAAGCAAGTCTGTAATTGCGCGCATTACAAATGCGGTTGCTTCAGTTAATGCCACAGGATCATTCTCTTTTCCATACCAGCGCGATAGGTCAAGTGGCTTTCCCGCTAAAATCTTGATCGGTGTACGCGGAAAAAACTTAATCTTCTTCTCATACGTCGGCATGACAATTTGTGAACCCCATTGCGCTATGGGTACCACGTGAGTTTTAGTAGTAATCGCTAGACGTGCAAGCCCAGTCTTAGCAACCATGGGCCAACCTTGCGCATCGCGTGTCAGGGTTCCTTCTGGATAGACGCCTAGTAAATGCCCAGCCTGCAGAGTTTTGACGGCATGTTCGAGGGCCTTTGCCGCGTCCTTGCCTTCGCGAACAACTGGAATTTGTCCAGCGGCTAAAATAATTTTTCCGATAATGGGAACTTTAAAAACACCTTCTTTGCCAATATAGCGAGGCGCGCGTCCGCTTCTAAATAGAAAGTGAGTCAGGAATAAAACATCGAGATAGGAAACGTGATTACTAGCAACAATAATTGGACCGCTCTGAGGAATATTCTCTGCACCGCGCCATTGCTTCTTACCTACCAAATTTAAAAAAGGAATTGCAACTGTGGTGCCTATCTTGAACGCAATATTTGTCCCAAGTGGCTTACCAGTTGGTGGAGCATATGAAACTTTGTACTCCGTCATAGGCTCAATGTTAGTGTGAAGTAAAAGAAAACGGGGCCAGCGTTAGCTGGCCCCGCCTTAAAAAGAGTTAAAAAGAATTACTTCTTCTTAGCCTTCTTTGCAACCTTCTTCTTAGCTGGAGCCTTCTTGGCTGCAACCTTCTTCTTAGCTGGAGCCTTCTTAGCTGCAACCTTCTTCTTAGCTGGAGCCTTCTTAGCAGCCTTCTTGGCTACTGGCTTTGCCTTAACAACTGGCTTTGGTTCTGGCTTTGGTGCAGGTCCGAGTTTGCGCGCACCTGAGATGACATCCTTCAAACCCTTTGCAGG
>WLHW01000011.1 GCA_009702525.1 Actinomycetota bacterium | reverse complement strand
GCTCACCACCATAGACTTCCGGTCGTAGTTTCCAGTGCACTAGAAAGCGCAGTAGGAATCTCTTATGGACTCAAACTTGCCAGTGCGCTACCTTCTCTTGATTTTGCATGTGGTTTAGGTACTGGCTCTCTTTTGGCAGTAGATGTTGACCACCTTCCGATAAATAATGGAATGATTGGTGTTGCTGATGTTCGCCCAGAAGTTTCGGTACTTAACAAGTTGGCGGTTTCTAACGAACGTTTAAACTGGTGGAAGAATAGAATTCGTATGACCTGGAGCGCAGGTGCAGAGAGTTTTATCAATGAGAGAGGGTGGGGTCAATGAATGCATCGACCTCATTAGCTCGCGTTATAGTTCGCCAAATTATTGAAGCTGGAATAACTGATGTTGTTATCTCCCCAGGATCTAGAAATGCCCCACTTTCACTCGCTTTTCATGCTGCGCAGACTCGAGGCTTAATCAAAACTCATATTCGAATCGATGAACGATCTGCAGCTTTTTTTGCACTAGGACTAATTAAATCAACAGGGCGTCCAGTTCCGGTTGTGTGCACGAGCGGAACCGCAGTTGCGAATTATCATCCTGCGGTTTTAGAGGCTAGCCATACAAATGCCGCATTATTAGTGTTAACGGCAGATAGACCAGCGATGCTCCGCCGAACTGGCGCAAATCAAACTACAGAACAGGCTCGAATCTTTGGTAAAGCCGTTCGCTACTTTGCCGATATCGATGGCCCAGTTTTTCCAATGGATCTGCCGATAGATAGTTTACGAACTGGCCCAGTTCACTTAAATCTGCAGTTTGATGAGCCGCTTCTTCCCGATGATTCAACCCAGTGGCTGGATGAAATCTCTATCGGGACCGCCAAAAAACCTTCACATTCAAAAGTGGGAACCTTAAAAGTTCAAGGTAGCCGAGGTGTGCTCGTTATTGGACATGACCGTGGTGGATTAAGTGTCGAAGAGGTGCGAGCTTTTGCTAAGAAACTCAAGTGGCCAATTATCGCAGAGGATCCCCTGTCATTTCCGGATGCAGTTGCCCACGCATCTATTTTCTTAACCTCACAAGAGATTCGAAGTGTTTTGATTCCTCAAGTTTGCGTTGTCATTGGTCGGACAACTTTGTCACGCTCAGTTAACGCTCTCATTAAATTGGCACCGGTGCAGTGCGTAATAGATCCCCGTATGGCAACTGTTGATGGTGATCGCACTGGAGATAAGAAGTTCACCGCAATTCCAGAGCTAGATATTCAGATCGCCTCTGATGATTGGATTGCTCAGTGGCAGAAATATTCACAACGTTGCGCAAAAGTTATTAGCGAAATCAATGGCTGGAATGAGGCAAGTATCGCGCGGACAATTGCAGCAGCACTTCCTAAGGATTCTTCGCTTTTCATCGCATCATCGCGCCCGATTAGGGATATCGAAGGATTTGCTAGTCCACGTGGTGATATCCGCACATACGCCAACAGGGGATTAGCTGGAATAGATGGAAATGTTTCTACTGCTTTGGGAGTTGCATACGGAACAACATCTTGTTGTGCGGTGCTTGGAGACTTAGCATTTCTACATGACATTACTGGCTTAATTCACCGCGAAGAGATTAATTGTAGGTTCATAGTTATTAATAATGATGGTGGAGGAATTTTTTCAACACTTCCTCAACGAGGTGTTGCGGGTTTTGAAGAAGTTTTTGGAACGCCACATGGTTTAGATCCTGCAGCAATTGCATCGGCCATGGGGGTTGAATCTAAAACTGTAAAATCTATCGATGCATTAAAGAAAGCAATGTCAGCGCCTATCAAAGGGATTTCAGTAATTGTTGCAGAAGTTCCTTCACGTGATGCTAATGCTGATAACTTGAAAATTATCTACGAAAAGATGAATTCGATTTAAATAAGCGCGCTGCGCATAGGTATTAACTTAGCTTCACTTTCGGCTAACTCTTTATCTGGATTAGATCCTGCAACAATCCCACAACCTGCAAAAATACGGATTGAGTTAGCATTTATTTGCCCACAGCGAAGAGCGATTCCAAGTTCACCGTCTCCAGCCGCATCTATCCAACCAACTGGACCTGCATAACGACCCCGTGACATTCCTTCGATTTCATTAATTAACTCGGTCGCTTTAGTGCGAGGAGTTCCACACACTGCTGCCGATGGGTGAATTTGCTCAAGAATCGTAAAGGCATCAACATGTGCAAGCTTTTCTGCTAACGCTCCAGTCACATCAGTTGCAAGATGCATGACATTTGCTAAGTGCAATACAAATGGAGACTCTGGAACATTTGTAGATGTACAAAAAGGTTCAAGGGCTTCGGCTACTGATCGCACTGCATATTCATGTTCTTCAAGGTCTTTTGAAGAGCGGGCAAGTGATGCTGCTAGCGCTAAGTCACGTTCGTCATTGCCGGTTTTACTGATTGTTCCAGCAAGGACTCGCGAGGTAACCATTTTACGAGATAAGCGAAGAAGCAGCTCGGGTGTTGCACCCACGAGACCGGAAACGGCGAAGCACCATGTTGATGGATACTCAGCTGCTAATTTCATTAAAATTGAACGTGCATCGATTGGTGATTCAGAAGTGCCAGTAAAGTCACGAGCTAATACGACTTTATCTAGTGCACCTTCATGTATTCGCTGAACTGAATCGGTAACCCGTTGCTTCCAATTGTGATTGCTCTCTTCATTGTGATTCCAAGCAACAGGGTTTGGTGCAAAAACAGTTATAGTAGATTTTAAAGTTGGTTGTGGTGATGCACCAACCCAAGTAATCCAAGATTTTTCACCCTTCATACCAACAATTACTTGTGGAATTACTAATACCGATGCCTCGTTTGGTGAAAAGGAAAAAGATGAAAAGAGAAGCGGACCAGTTCCACTTCCATGTACCGAATTTGATACTGCAAAACCTTCAAGTTGTTTTTGCCACCAATGTCGAGCATCAGCAAAACGATTAGGGCCACTAACAGTGGTGGTTGCGTGGACACCCCACCCAACTAATCCTTCGCCTGCGCGTACCCAAGCAAGGGGAGCCTCGTCTGGCAAAAGTTCTAACAGTGCAAGGTGTTCACCCAGGTGCGTTGTTGTAACAGGGATCAAGGAAGGCATGCGGCGACCAATACCATGCGTAAATCTCCCTCAGAAGTAAGTTGTGGATGAGCCTACTTCACGAGAGAATGCCTCTATGTCGCGCGCTCATCTCAACAAAGATCCTGATGAAGTAGCTGCAATGTTTGATGGCGTTGCCAAGCGATATGACATCGTTAATGATCTGCTCAGTCTTGGCCGCACGAAAGCTTGGCGCCGAGCTGTAACGAAAATAATCGCGCCTGCCCCAGGAATGAGGATTTTGGATTTAGCTGCAGGTCCGGGCTCATCCTCACAACCCCTGCACGAGGCAGGCGCCGATGTTCTCTCCACTGATTTTTCAGAGGGAATGCTGGCCCAAGGCCGAAAATCCCGTCCCTATCTGAGTTTTTCCAAGGCCGATGCCCTCAACCTGCCTTTTGAGGCCAATACCTTTGATGTCACCACGATCTCCTTTGGTCTTCGCAACACCGTTGACTTTCCAAAGGCGCTGGCCCAGGCCCTTCGAGTGACTAAACCAGGTGGCCGAATGGTCGTCGTCGAGTTCTCCCACCCCACTTGGCGGCCATTTCGCCGGCTCTATATGGGCTATCTGATGCGAGCTCTGCCCGTTATCGCCCGGAAAACCTCCTCAAACCCGGATGCCTACGTCTATTTAGCTGAATCCATCCGGGCCTGGCCCAATCAAGTCGATCTCGCAGCGGCTATGGAGGCGGCGGGCTGGACGCATGTGAGCTGGAAAAACCTGACTTTTGGGGTTGTTGCAGTTCACATAGGGATAAAGGGCTAGCGGTCATTGGCATTGGCCTAACGACTCTAAGATTTCATTCGTGATATCCACATCTAATCCATACGTGCCAATTCTGGTGCTAGGGGCGATCGGCTTTGGTTTTTCTATAATTTCGATTGCCGCTGGAGCTCTGACTGGACCGGCGCGCTATAACCGCGCTAAAGCCGATGCGTACGAGTGTGGAATCGAACCTTCACCACAAGCGGCCGAGGGTGGACGTTTTCCAGTTAAGTATTTTTTAACTGCCATGTTATTTATCATCTTTGATATTGAAATTGTTTTCCTTTATCCATGGGCCGTCACCTTCGATAAGTTAGGTGTTTTTGGTTTAGTTGAAATGGCGATTTTTATTGGAACTGTTTTCGTCGCATACGCATATGTATGGCGTCGCGGTGGATTGGAATGGGACTAACACATGGGTCTAGAAGAGAAGATTCCTAGCGGCTTTCTATTAACAACAGTAGAAAAACTTGCAGGCTATATGCGCAAGAACTCTCTGTGGCCAGCAACTTTTGGTCTCGCATGCTGTGCAATCGAAATGATGGCCGTTGGCTCAGCAGCTAAATACGACATTTCACGTTTTGGTATGGAAGTTTTTAGAGCTTCACCACGGCAAGCGGATTTAATGATTGTGGCCGGCCGCGTTTCAAATAAAATGGCTCCAGTTCTTCGACAGATTTATGATCAAATGTCAGCGCCTAAGTGGGTTATTGCCATGGGTGCATGCGCATCATCGGGTGGAATGTTTAATAATTACGCCGTAGTTCAAGGTGTTGACCACGTTGTTCCAGTTGATATTTATCTACCAGGTTGCCCACCACGTCCTGAAATGTTGATGGATGCAATTCTGAAACTTCACGAAAAAATTTACGATGAAAAACTAGGAGCTAACCGCGCCCAAATCATCAAAGAGGTTGAGCTCGCAGCTATGAACGCTAAGCCAACTATTGAGATGAAGGGCTTGTTAGCGTAAATGACTGATTCTGGATTGTTTGGCGCTCGCGGTACAGGTGACACATCTGGCTATAGCGGCCTAGTACGCACCCCTGCATCGACTGGCTCTTCAGAACGTCCATATGGCAGCTATTTTGATGAGGTTGCCGACGATTTAGAGCGTGCTTATCCAGAGTTTTCACATGCAATTGAGCGAGTAGTTGTTGATCGTGGAGAACTCACTTTGCACGTTAAGCGCGAAAAGCTTGTCGAGGTTGCGATGATTTTGCGCGACTCACTTAAGTTTGAAATGTGCATGGGAGTTTCGGGAGTTCATTATCCGGACAGAACCGATCGTGAATTCAGTGCGGTCTATCCACTTCTTTCACTCACACATAATCGCCGAATTCGACTTGAAGTTTCAGTTGCCGATGCCGATGCACATATACCTTCACTCGTTGAAGTGTGGGCGGGTAATAACTGGCATGAGCGTGAAACCTTTGACATGTTTGGAATTATCTTTGACGGTCATCCAGGACTGACTCGAATTTTGATGCCAGATGATTGGCAAGGTCATCCACAACGTAAAGATTATGCACTTGGTGGAATCGCTGTGGAATATAAAGGTGCAACAACTCCTCCTCCAAATGATCGAAGGAGTTATAAGTGACAACTTTTGATCCGTATGCGCCATCACGTGACACAACTGAAGGCACAGTCTTTTCTGTAACTGGGGGAGACTGGGATTCGCTGATTCAAGAGATTGGTTCTACTAAAGAAGAACGCGTTGTCGTCAACATGGGTCCACAACACCCATCAACTCACGGTGTGCTTCGTTTAGTTCTTGAGCTAGAAGGCGAAACTGTCACTGAGGTTCGATGTGGAATCGGTTACCTGCACACTGGAATTGAAAAAAACATGGAGTTCCGTAACTGGACTCAAGGAACAACATTTGTCACACGTATGGATTACTTGTCACCGTTATTTAATGAGACTGCGTATTGCTTAGCCGTTGAAAAACTCTTGGGAATCACTGCAGATGTTCCAGAGCGCGCGAGTGTCATTCGCGTCATGATGATGGAGCTCAATCGAATCTCTTCACACATGGTGGCACTGGGTACCGGAGCGCTTGAACTTGGCGCGATTACTCCTATGTTCTTTGCTTTCCGCGAACGTGAAATCGTTCTCGATATCTTTGAAATGATCTCTGGTTTGCGCATGAATATGGCCTATATCCGTCCAGGCGGAGTCCAACAGGACCTACCCGAAGGTGCGATTCCTAAGATTCGTGATGCAGTCAAGACAATGCGCAAGAACTTTAAAGATAATACGACGCTCCTAGTTGGTAACTCGATTTGGCTCAAGCGCACACAAGGCATCGGATATTTAGATCTAGCTGGTGCAACAACTCTTGGAATCACAGGGCCAGTTCTACGTTCAACTGGTCTTCCATGGGATCTACGCAAAGTTCAGCCATATTGTGGTTACGAAAACTATAACTTTGATGTTATTACTGCTGATACATGTGATGTTTATGGACGCTTCTTAATTCGCATGAATGAATTAGAACAATCACTACGGATTATCGAACAAGCGTTAGATAAATTAGAAAAACTTGAAGGTGCACCAGTGATGGTTGCAGATAAGAAGATTGCATGGCCAGCACAACTTGCTTTAGGCAGTGATGGGCTTGGTAACTCACTGAACCATATTCGCGAAATTATGGGAACCTCAATGGAGTCATTGATCCATCACTTCAAGTTAGTGACAGAGGGTTTCCATGTGCCAGCGGGTCAGGCATATGTTGCGATTGAATCACCACGCGGTGAACTCGGTGCAAGTGTTGTCTCTGATGGAGGAACTCGCCCTTATCGAGTGCATTTCCGCGAGCCATCTTTTAATAATTTACAAGCAACAGCTGCAATGAGTGAAGGTGGAATGATCGCTGACATTATTGGTGCGGTTGCATCCATTGACCCTGTGATGGGAGGCGTCGATCGCTAATGGCATATTCAACTGAAGATCTTGCAATAATGGATTCGATCATTGCACGCTATCCACGTTCACGTTCGGCAATTATGCCGCTTCTACACTTTGTACAATCGCGCGTAGGTTTTGTAGATGGCGAAGGCATTGAACTCATTGCAAAGCTATTAACTCTTGAAACCGCTGAAGTTTCTGCAGTTGCAACGTTTTACACCCAATACAAGCGCAAGCCAGTCGGTGAATATCACGTGGGTGTTTGTACAAACACTTTATGTGCAGTGATGGGTGGAGATGCCATATTTGCTGGCTTAAAAGCCCATCTAGGGCTAGAAAACGATGGCGTAACTGCTGATGGAAAAGTTTCACTTGAACATATCGAATGTAATGCCGCATGTGACTACGCGCCTGTTGTCATGGCTAACTGGGAGTTTTACGACAACCAGACTGTCCAATCGTCGAAGGATTTAGTGGATTCAATGCGTCAAGGAGATCCAAAGCCTCCTACTCGTGGTCCTAATACATTGGTTACATGGAAAGAAGCATCTGCAGTTCTTGCTGGAATCAATGACGGAAAAGCTCATGAAGGTATTCAAGCCGGAGAGCCTTCACTTCTTGGATTAAAGATTTCGAAAGAGGGCAAGAAATGACTCAATTAGTGCCCGTACTGTCAGCTCACTGGGATGAAAAAGATTCATTCACTATTGAGGCATACACGCGTCATGGTGGATATAAAGCTTCTCAAAAAGCATTAACTATGGATCCAGATGCAGTAATTCAAATGGTTAAAGATTCAGGTTTACGAGGTCGTGGTGGTGCTGGTTTCCCAACTGGAATGAAGTGGGGATTTATCCCACAAGGTGACAACAAAGATCACTATCTGGTTGTTAACGCCGATGAGTCAGAGCCGGGCACATGTAAAGACACACCATTACTAATGGCAAACCCACACGTTCTTATCGAAGGTTGCATTATCGCCTGTCATGCAATTCGCGCTAAGCACGCATTTATTTATATTCGTGGAGAAGTTACCCATGTTGTTCGTCGCATGAATCAAGCTATTGAAGATGCTTATAAAGCTGGACACCTTGGTAATGGAGTTGAATTAGTTCTCCATGTTGGTGCTGGTGCATATATCTGTGGTGAAGAGACTGCGCTCTTAGATTCACTCGAAGGTTTCAGAGGCCAGCCACGTCTACGCCCACCGTTTCCTGCAATCGCTGGTTTATATGCACGACCTACTGTTGTAAACAATGTTGAATCTATTGCATCAGTTCCAGCGATTATCGCTAATGGTGCCGAGTGGTATCAATCCATGGGTACTGAAAAAAGCAAAGGAACAACGCTGTATTCACTCTCAGGCCACGTTAATAACCCAGGCCAGTTTGAAGCCCCGCTAGGCATAACTTTGCGCGAAATTCTGGAACTCTCAGGCGGCATTCGTACCGGCCACACATTGAAGTTCTGGACTCCTGGTGGATCATCGACGCCAATATTTACACAAGATCACTTAGATACACCGTTGGATTACGAAGGCGTATCGGCTGCTGGTTCGATGCTCGGAACTAAAGCACTACAAATTTTTGATGAGACAACATGTGTTGTGCGTGCAGTACTGCGTTGGACCGAGTTTTATAAGCACGAATCCTGCGGCAAGTGCACACCATGCCGTGAAGGTACATGGTGGTTAGTACAGATTCTGCGTGACCTTGAAGCCGGCAAGGGAACTGAAGCAGATTTAGCAAAACTTCTTGATCTGTGCGACAACATCCTTGGTCGTTCATTCTGTGCACTTGGTGATGGAGCCACTAGCCCCATCACTTCATCTATTAAATATTTCCGTGATGAGTACATCGCTCACATTACTCATGGTGGTTGCCCATTTGATCCAGTTGCTTCAACTCTATTTGTTGGGGTAGGTGCATAAATGACAACTGCAGAAATCGTCGACATGATCACCGTTGTTATTGATGGCTTTGAAGTAAGCGTTCCAAAGGGAACTCTAGTTATTCGAGCTGCTGAACAACTTGGAATTCAAATTCCTCGTTTTTGTGATCATCCATTATTAGATCCAGTTGGAGCATGTCGCCAATGTTTAGTTGATATTGAAATTAACGGACGCGCTTTTCCAAAGCCTCAAGCATCATGCACAATTCCGGTTGAGCCAGGAATGATTGTAAAAACACAATTAACATCGCCTGTTGCAGATAAAGCCCAGCAAGGTGTGATGGAGTTATTACTTATCAATCACCCGCTGGATTGCCCAGTCTGCGATAAGGGCGGTGAATGTCCACTTCAAAATCAGGCCCTTAGTTCTGGACATAGCGAGTCGCGTTTCCAAGGCGTTAAACGGACATTTGAAAAGCCAATTAATATTTCTTCTCAAGTTCTGCTAGATCGCGAACGCTGTGTTTTATGCGCGCGCTGTACTCGTTTTTCAGAGCAAATTGCGAGTGATCCATTTATTACGCTTAATGAGCGCGGAGCATTGCAGCAAGTAGGAATTTACGAGAAGCAGCCTTTCACTTCATATTTCTCAGGTAATACAGTTCAAATCTGTCCAGTAGGTGCGCTTACAGGTGCTTCATATCGTTTCCGTGCTCGTCCATTTGATTTAGTCTCAACTCCATCTGCTTGTGAACACTGCGCATCTGGTTGTGACATGCGTACCGATGTTCGCCGCGGAAAAACACTGCGCCGTCTTGCTGGTGAGGATGCATCCGTTAACGAAGAGTGGAACTGCGATAAAGGACGTTGGGCATTTAAGTATGTAACTGCTGTTGATCGTCTTGCACATCCACAAATTCGCAATAGCGATGGTGAATTAGTTCAGGCATCGTGGCCGGAAGCTTTAGCTGCTGCAGCACAAGGATTAAAAGCTTCAGCATCAGCCGTACTTATTGGTGGCCGTACAACCCACGAAGATGCTTATGGGTATAGCAAGTTTGCCCGCATTGCACTTAATACAAACGATATTGATTTCCGCTCACGAGTTTCATCAGATGAAGAACGTGAATTTTTAGCTACTCACATTGTTGGCTCAACAACTACGTACTTAGATATCGATCGTGCAGATCATGTTGTATTAGTTGGCTTTGAACCAGAAGAAGAGTCTCCAATTGTCTTCTTAAGAATTAACAAGCAGTTCCGAAAGCGCGCATTAAAAGTTACATCTATTGGTAGCAAACTTTCAATTGGCGTTGAAAAACTTAAAGGTGAGTTTGTAAAGGTTGCACCAGGCGAAGAGGCCACTGCAATTGCTGGATTACCACTGACAGCTAAGTCAGTAATTCTTGTCGGAGAACGTGCATCAGAAAGCGCTGGAGTCTTAAGCGCAGTTGCCGCACTCGCTTCCTCAACTAGTGCAAAAGTCGCATGGATTCCTCGTCGTGCCGGAGAACGTGGCGCACTTGAAGCAGGAGCAATTGGAAACTTGTTACCAGGTGGCCGCCCCGTCTCTGATGCCTCAGCCCGTGTGGATATTGCTGCACTATGGAATGCCCCTTCACTTCCAACCACAGTTGGCCGCTCAAACGATGAGATTTACGCTGCAGTGAATTCTGGAGACTTAGGCGCGCTCCTAGTCGGTGGAGTCGATCCGCTTGATGGATTAAATAGCACCGCCGCCCTAGCCGCACTTGATAAAGCCTTTGTCGTCTCTCTTGAAATTGCGCCAAGTGAAGTTACGCAACGTGCAAATGTAATTTTGCCAGTTGCTGCAATCACTGAGAAAAGTGGATCATTCCTTAACTGGGAAGGTCGTGCACGTAAATTCGACGCGGCAGTTGATAATTCACTTAATCGAAGTGATCTTCGAATTCTTTCGATGATTGCACAAGAGATGGGTGTATCGCTCAATCTTGGCACTGTCACAGCGGCAGCAAAAGAGATTGCCTCCATAGGAACATGGGATGGCGCACGTGCAACTATGAAACCAATTAAGTCTGGGAAAACCGAATCACTTAAGGACAATGAATTCATTCTCACTTCATGGCGTCGTCTTTTAGACCTTGGAACTTTACAAAAGGGTGAAGATAATTTAGCTGGCACCGCTCGCCAATGTGTAGCCGTAATTTCACCAAAGCGCGCAGCATCATTGGGTGTTGTCGATGGAGATCAGCTTAAAATCTCATCGGCTTTAGGTGCAGTCACGCTTCCAGCTCTTGTTGAAGATATTCATGATGATGCTGTGTGGGCGCCTCGTAATTCACGTGGATCTCAGTTACTTGTAAACCTAGGCGCTGCACATGGCGCAGTAGTTACGGTGGTGAAGATATGACAACTGCAGAGTTAATTGGAACAGATCCAGGATGGCTAATCACCGTCAAAGCTTTACTGGTCTTTGTAGTCTGCGTAGTCCTGACGCTTATGTCTGTATGGGGTGAGCGCCGATTAGTTGGTCGTATGCAACAACGCCCAGGACCTAACCGTGTTGGTCCATTTGGTTTAGTTCAAGCACTAGCCGACGGTGTGAAACTTGCGCTGAAGGAAGATCTGATTCCCGCAGCAGCCGACAAGATTGTCTTCGTCGTAGCCCCAATTATTAGTGCTACAACCTGCTTTATGTCCTTTGCAGTTATTCCAATAACAGGGCCGGTTACATTGTTTGGACATAAAACTGCGATGCAACTTACTGATTTACCTGTCGGTGTTCTCTATGTATTAGCGATTGCTTCTGTTGGAGTTTATGGAATCATCTTGGCTGGTTGGTCATCTGGTTCAACTTATCCGCTACTTGGTGGACTTCGATCAAGCGCACAAGTCATTTCTTATGAAATTGCCATGGGGCTTTCATTAGTTTCTGTCTTTATTTATGCGGGCTCTATGTCAACTTCTGACATCGTTGCCGCACAAACTTCTTGGTGGTACGGAGTTGTTTTATTCCCATCGTTCGCTATTTATGCAATCTCTATGGTTGGTGAAACCAACCGCGCACCATTTGATTTAGCCGAAGCTGAAGGCGAGCTCGTTGGTGGTTTCCATACAGAATACTCTTCACTTAAGTTCGCACTCTTTTTCTTAGCAGAATACGTCAACATCATTGCAGTCTCCGCTTTGGCCACAACGTTATTCCTAGGCGGATATCACGCTCCACCATTCTTAGGTTTTACTGAAAACTGGCTCGGTGGTTGGTTCACTGCACTTTGGTTCTTCTCAAAAGTTTTGGTTTTCTTCTTTGTATTTGTGTGGCTACGTGGAACTCTTCCACGCCTTCGCTATGACCAGTTCATGCAGTTTGGTTGGAAAGTCTTGATTCCCGTTTCAATTTTGTGGATCTTGGTTGTTGCAACACTTCGTGTGCTTTCACTGCAAGGTGCACCTCGCCTCGTAGTAGTTGCCTTTGCTTCGGCCGTGGTCTTCCTCATCATGGCGGTCAATATCGGCTTTGAGAACGCTAAGAAGAAAAAACTCGAAGCTATTGTTGATAACGCAGATGCGCCAAGTTTTTCTCTGCCGCAACTTCCAGTGGCTTTGACATCCATAAATGTCTCAAATAACAAAGAAGGAGTCGACCGTGGCTGAGATCGAACCCTTAAAAAATAATGAGCGTGACCTTACTAAGGTTGAATTTTCCCAAGTGGATCAACCTGGCTCGGTTGGCCTCTTCGGACACCTCAAGGGCTTCTGGGTAACGTTTTCAACCATCTTCAAGAAGCCTGAAACCGTTGAGTATCCAGAGGTAAAGGCCCCAACTCAAGAGCGCTTTCATGGCCGCCATCAATTAAATCGCCATCCCGATGGTTTAGAAAAATGTATTGGGTGCGAACTCTGTGCATGGGCATGCCCAGCAGATGCGATTTATGTTGAAGGCGCGGATAACACTGAAGAGAATCGTATGTCACCGGGTGAGCGCTACGGCAAGGTTTATCAGATTAACTACTTGCGTTGTGTTTTTTGTGGTCTTTGCATTGAAGCATGTCCAACTCGCGCGTTAACAATGACCAATGAGTATGAGTTAGCTGATGATTCTCGTGCGAAATTAATCTTTGAAAAAGACGATCTACTCGGCCCATTACGTGCAGGCATGTTGCTGCCTCCGCATCCAATGTATCCAGATATGACTGATACGAATTATTACAACGGTGATGTAAAGCAAGCTCACCCATCACAGGATGTTAACAAATGATAGATCTAGCGATACAAGTTGGGCAGACAGCTAAGCCAGAGGCAGCTCTATTTTGGATTCTTGCGCCTCTTAGTGTTGCAGCAGCACTTGGTATGTTACTTGTTAAAAAAGCGGTGCACTCTGCAATATTGATGGCTTTTATGATGATTTCACTGGCGATTTTTTATATCGCACAAGATGCACCTTTCCTTGGCATCGTACAAGTAGTTGTTTATACCGGCGCAGTCATGATGCTTTTCTTATTTATTTTAATGCTAGTTGGCGTTGACTCTTCAGACTCGTTAACCGAAACAATTAAGGGCCTTCGCCCGATTGCAATTACTGCCGCAGTTGGTTTTGGCGGCTTAATGATTTCTCTACTTGGCCGTGCAACCCTCGGTCGAACATCAGTTGGATTAGAAAGCGCAAATGCCGCCGGAAACGTTCAAGGAATTGCCACCCTTTTGTTTTCAACCTATGTGTGGCCCTTTGAAGTTGTGTCAGCACTGCTGATTACTGCAGCACTTGGTTCGATGGTTTTAGCTCATCATCACCGAATCCAAACGCGACCAACGCAACGTGAACTTTCGATCCAACGCTTCCGCTCAGGTTCATTGGCAAATGCTGCTGGCCTGCCAGCCCCGGGTGTGTTTGCTCGTCACAATGCAGTGGATGTGCCGGCGCTATTGCCTGATGGCACAGCCGCGGCAGCCTCAGTAAATGCCAGCTTAAAGGCACGCGGAGATGTTTTGAATTCCAAAGTGTTTGAACTTGGAACTGTTGATACAAGCGTAGAGGAGGAGAAGTAAATGGATGCAGCTAATTATCTATATCTCTCAGCACTCCTTTTCACGATTGGCGCAGTGGGTGTAGTTGTTCGCCGTAACGCCATCGTTGTATTCATGTGTATTGAATTAATGCTCAATGCAGCAAATTTATCTTTTGTAACTTTTTCTAGAATCAATGGCGATCTCAATGGTCAAGTAATTGCATTCTTTACGATGGTAGTTGCCGCATGCGAAGTTGTGGTTGGTCTAGCAATTATTGTGACAATCTATAGATCACGCCGATCAGCATCTATCGATGATGCTAGTTTGTTGAAGCGATAATTATGATGA
Source organism: Actinomycetota bacterium (assembly GCA_009702525.1). GTDB lineage: Bacteria > Actinomycetota > Actinomycetes > Nanopelagicales > Nanopelagicaceae > Planktophila. The sequence continues at coordinate 7,439 of WLHW01000011.1, read as the reverse complement.
CTTCAACTAGCTTGGTCTACCTCATTGCACTTCCACTGGCTGGCTCAGCGATTCTTTTGCTGGCTGGCCGTCGTAGCGATAAGTGGGGTCATTTACTTGCAACTGCACTATCTGCGTCATCATTCGTTGTTGGCCTCTATCAGCTCTCGTTGATGTTAGGTCGCTCAACTGGTGAGCGTCCAATTACGCAAAAACTTTTTGAGTGGATCTCAGTGGGAAGCTTTAAAATTGATGCCAGTTTGATGCTTGACCAACTTTCCATCTGTTTCGTCCTACTTATCACTGGCGTAGGTACTTTGATTCATATCTATTCCATCTCTTACATGTCACACGATCCAGATCGTCGACGCTTCTTTGCTTTCTTAAACCTCTTTATCGCAGCCATGTTGCTCTTGGTACTTGGCGATAGCTACCTCAATCTCTATGTGGGTTGGGAAGGCGTAGGTTTAGCGTCATATTTGTTAATTGGTTTCTGGAATCAAAAGCCGGCATATGCAACGGCATCTAAAAAAGCCTTCGTCATGAACCGCGTCGGCGACATGGGCCTTTCATTTGCCATCATGATTGCTTTTGCAACCATGGGAACCGTCTCGTTTAGCGGTGTAAAAGAGGCCGTTGATCACACATCCACTGCAGCGCTGACTGGAATCGGCATCATGTTATTAGTCGCAGCTACCGGAAAATCAGCTCAATTTCCGTTGCAGGCCTGGCTTGGAGATGCCATGGCTGGCCCAACTCCTGTATCGGCGCTTATTCACGCAGCAACCATGGTTACAGCTGGCGTCTACTTAATTACTCGCTCTAACTTCATCTTTGATGCAGCCCCAACTGCGCAGTTATTAGTTGTTATCGTTGGTGCAATTACTTTGATGTTTGGCGCACTTATTGGTACCGCAAAAGATGATATTAAAAAAGCGCTTGCAGCCTCAACAATGTCGCAAATTGGCTACATGATTTTAGGTGCAGGCCTTGGACCTGTTGGTTATGCCTTCGCAATCATGCACCTGCTTACTCATGGATTCTTTAAAGCTGGAATGTTCCTTGGAGCAGGCTCAGTGATGCATGGAATGAACGATGAAGTAAATATGCGCAAGTACGGTGCACTCCGTAAATTTATGCCGATTACTTTTGCAACATTCGGTCTGGGCTACTTAGCAATTTTAGGTGTTCCACCATTTGCTGGCTTTTATTCAAAAGATATGATTATTGAAACTGCATTTAATTCAGGTGGGGCTAAAGGAATTATTCTTGGCTGTGTCACTTTGTTAGGTGCGGGTATAACTGCTTTCTATATGACTCGCGTAATGATTTTGACCTTTACTGGTAAGTCGCGTTGGGATGATGAAGCACATCCACACGAGTCCCCATGGCTCATGTGGTTACCAATGGCGATTCTTGCAATCGGATCATTAACCTCTGGATATCTATTAAGTCATGGTGATGCCCTAGTGAACTGGCTTTCACCATTATTTGAAAACCACGCAGAGCATGCAGAACTCTTATCACCACTAGTTGTATCGGGTCTTGCCTTAGCAATGGTCGCGATTGGTATTGCAATTGCATTTGTTAAATATTCACGCAATGAAGTTGCCGCAGTTGCACCAACCGATGTATCAATCTTTACAACAATTGCTCGCCAGGACTTATTACAAGATCGCTTCAATGAGGCCGTCTTTATGCAGCCAGGCCAAGTATTAACTGCCGTCTTAGTTAAGACTGACGAAGCGGTCATTGATGGCGCAGTACGCGGAGTAGGCCGGATTGCACTTGGATCAGGCTCAGCGTTGCGAGGCGTTCAGACGGGCTTTGTTCGCAGTTATGCCGCACTAATTTTGATTGGCGCAGTTGCGCTAGTCGCAGCGATTTGGGTGGTGACACAATAATGAACTGGTTAACACTGTTAATGGTTTTGCCACTTGTTGGTTCGGCAGTTGTCGTCGCCCTTCCTAAGGGTAATGAGAAGCTAGTTAAACAAGTTGCACTTGGATCAACTTTGATTGTGTTAGGTGCGACAGTTGCCATGGCGGTCGGTTTTCAGCGCGACAATGTAGACCTTCAGTATGTCGAGAAGTATTCATGGATTCCAACTTTTGGAATTAACTACGCACTGGGAGTCGATGGCTTAGCTCTTATTTTAATTTTGATGTCAACTATTTTAGCCCCGGTTGTTGTGCTTGCAGGCTGGAATGAATCTCAGGGTGGCCGTTGGAGCGTTAAGGTTTTTTATATTCTTATTCTTGTTTTAGAAACAATGATGATTGGCGTATTTGCCGCTACCGACGTCTTTCTCTTTTATGTAATTTTCGAAGCTATGTTAATTCCGGTTTATTTTCTTATCGGGGGATACGGCACTGGAGAACGTTCTGCAGCTGCAGTTAAATTCCTGATTTATAGTCTTTTCGGTGGCTTGATGATGCTGGGTTCGATTATTGCTTTATACGTCATGTCAGGTGCACAAGGTGGCCATACATTTGATCTAGCTGCACTGTCACAGTTGAAGATGAGTTCTATGACTCAGAACTTATTGTTCTTGGGATTCTTTATTGCTTTTGCAATCAAAGCGCCTTTATGGCCACTTCATACATGGCTACCAGATGCTGCCGATTCTGCTACCCCTGGAACTTCAGTCTTGCTTCTAGGTGTTCTAGATAAAGTCGGAACTTTTGGAATGATTCGCTACTGCTTAACCTTGTTTCCAGATGCAAGTAAGACTTTCACACCAGTAATTTTGGTTTTAGCCGTGATTTCAATTGTTTACGGTGCAATTCTGGCTATTGGTCAGCGCGACTTGAAACGTTTAATCGCCTTCACCTCTATTTCACACTTTGGGTTTATTACTTTAGGAATCTTCGCCATGACCTCACAGGGCTATAGCGGGGCAGCGTTATATATGTTTAATCACGGTTTCTCGACCGCAGCCTTGTTCTTGGTCGGCGGCTGGATGATTTCACGCCGTGGATCATCAACGATTTCAGATTTCGGTGGTTTACAGCGCATCACTCCAGTTATGGCGTGGATGTTCTTCCTGGCCGGTATGTCATCACTTGCACTTCCAGGTATGTCCAGCTTTGTTAGTGAGTTCTTAGTACTTGTTGGAACATTTACTCGCTATCCAGCCCATGCGATTATTGCAACCTTTGGAATTGTTTTAGCGGCTTTGTATATTTTGATTCCAGTTCAAAAGACGCTGCATGGTCCAACCACACCTGGAAATGAAAATTTAAGTGACTTAAACCTTCGCGAGAAAATAGCTATTGCACCAGTAATTGCAATTATTCTCGTTCTTGGCTTTTATCCAGCCCCTCTACTTAATGTAATTAATCCTGCAGCCACACATGTCATCGGACAATTGGGCTTTAGCGATCCAGCACCAACAAGTGGAGGCAAATAATGACATTCACTGCACCGGTTCTTAACTACACGCTACTTTCACCAATCTTAATCTTGCTAGGGGGAGCCTTACTAGGTGTCCTAGTGGAGGCATTTGTTTCAAAAGCTATGCGTGCAGTAACTCAACTGAGTTTAACTGTTGGAACATTGGTTCTTTCTCTTGCTCAGGTATGGCGCATTCATAACGAAGTGTCAATGTCAGCTGCAATGGGCTCTGTGATTATTGATGGTCCGGCAGTTTTGCTACAAGCTTCAATTTTGATCATCTCTATAATTTCAGTATTCCTTATCGCCGATACAGATCACTTCACAGCCCTTGCGGCAGCACTGCCAGGTTCTGAGGAAGAGCGCCATTCCCTTGAGACAGGTAATCAAGTAACTGAGGTTTACCCACTAACACTTTTTGCAATCTCTGGAATGATGCTATTTCCAATTGCTAGCGATTTGATTACTTTGTTCGTCGCACTTGAAATGCTCTCGCTGCCGTTGTATCTCATGGCCGGACTTTCTCGCCGCCGCCGATTAGCTTCACAGGAAGCGGCACTGAAGTACTTCCTGCTTGGCGCATTTTCATCAGCGTTTTTCCTCTTTGGTATGGCTTATTTATATGGGTATTCGGCCTCAGTCACGTATGCAGGCATCCGGGAATCTGTAGTCGGTGGCAGCGGTAATGACGTTTTGCTCTTGGTCGGAATGGCGTTCTTAACTATCGGACTTCTCTTTAAGGTCGGCGCAGTTCCATTCCACGCATGGTCACCTGATGTGTATCAAGGTGCACCAACTCCAATAACAGGGTTTATGGCAGCTGCGACAAAGGTTGCAGCTTTTGGTGCGATGCTTCGTATTTATTACACCGTATTTGCTAATGCCCAATGGTCATGGTCGCCACTGCTTTCCTTTATTGCAATTGTGACGATGCTATTTGGTTCTTTAGTTGCAATTGCTCAACGCGATGTTAAGCGCATGTTGGCATATTCATCGATTGCACACGCAGGTTTCTTACTGGCAGGTGTCATTGCACTCAACAAAGCTGGTCTTGAAGCCTCCATCTTCTATTTATTTGCTTACGGTGTTGCCACAGTAGGCGCTTTCGCAGTTGTCACTCTTGTTCGTGACTCATCAGGTGAAGTTACCGATCTCAATCGTTGGAAGGGACTTGGCAAGCGCTCCCCATGGGTTGCAGTTAGCTTTGCAGGATTCCTATTAGCTTTCGCCGGTATTCCACTTACAAGTGGATTCATTGGAAAGTTTTCAATTTTCTCGGCCGCTTACGAGAGTGGTGCTAAGGGCGTTGTAATCGCCGGTGTACTTTCAAGTGCAATCGCTGCTTTTTTCTATATTCGTGTCATTGTTTTGATGTTCTTTACCGATGCAACACAGGATGGCACAAGTGTTCAGTTGCCATCTTTTCTAACTCGGGCAACGCTGGTCATCTCTATAGTAGTAACGCTAGTACTTGGTGTGTACCCTGCACCGCTACTTAATCTGATCTCACACTTCTCTACCTTTATTCGCTAATGTCCTCATTTGGCATTCCAAATGTCGCACCAGCGCTTGAGGCGGTTTTGGTTGAACAAATGGCGGCAGTTGAATCGCTTCTGCGAAGTCACACACGCAGCGAATATCAATTTGTTGATGAGACTGCCCATCACCTAGTAGCAGCTGGGGGCAAGCGTTTGCGGCCCTTATTGGTGCTTTTAACATCTCAATTTGGGAATCCCAAGGCCTCTGGAGTGATTCCAGCAGCTGTTGCCTGCGAAATTACGCACTTGGCGACGTTGTATCACGACGATGTTATGGATGAAGCACCATTACGCCGAGGAGTCGAGAGCGCCAATATTCGTTGGGGAAATACGATTGCAATCTTGACGGGAGATTTTCTCTTTGCAAAGTCATCGGATTTATTAGCCGACCTTGGTCCTGCAGCTGTGCGCTTGCAAGCACGAACATTTGAACGACTAGTAATCGGTCAAATCATGGAGACACAAGGGCCAAATCCTGATCAAGATCCGCTAGAACATTATTTAAAAGTTGTAGCTGATAAAACTGGTTCACTGATTGCAGCGAGTGCAAGATATGGAGCGATGGTTTCAGGTGCACCTGCAGATATTATGGAGACCGTTACTGTCTTTGGAGATAAAATTGGTGTTGCATTTCAATTAGCCGACGATGTAATTGATATTGCCAGTGAATCTAATCAATCTGGAAAGACTCCAGGAACTGATTTACGTGAAGGCGTCCCGACATTAGTAACTCTGAATGTTATGAAATCTACAGATTCTACCGACCGTGAACTACAACAGTTATTGAGTGCACCAATCGAGGATGAAGATGTTGTTGCGCAAGTTTTACAACAACTTCGCACCCACGTTGCTTTAGATCAATCGCGCGAACAGCTTCATCAAATCGCTAAAGAAGCACGTACCGCACTTGGGCCTCTGCCCGTTTGTGATGCAACAGGTGCATTGATGTCGCTATGTGACGCTGTTATTGACCGAACGGCTTGATTTCAAAAGATCTATAGCAAGAGTTACCAACGCGAGCCAAATAAGTAAGAAGCCAAGCCATCTGGCTACGGGCATTGCTTCATGACGAACCCATACTCCGATTGAAAATTGAAGTGTCGGTGTTATGTATTGCAGCAAGCCAATCATTGTTAGTGGTAATCGAGTTGTGGAGCCATTAAATAACAGCAGAGGAATGGCTGTAATTGCGCCGGCACTGATCAATAAGACTGTTAGCCCAGTGTTGTGGCCAAACTGTCCTGTGCCCATATGGCCCATATAAAGCAGGTATGCCAGATAAGGCACACTCGCAATAAGTGTCTCGGTAAATAAGCCCTCTAACGCCCCTAAACCGAGCTGCTTTTTAATTACACCGTAACTGCCCCATGAGAGCGCCAACCCAAGTGCAATCCATGGCAAACGGCCATAATCAACGGTTAAAACTAAAACACCTAATGTTGCAATACCAACTGCCACCCATTGCAATGTGTGCATTTTCTCTTTCAATAAGAGAACGCCAAATGTAATACTAATTAAAGGATTAATGTAATAACCAAGTGAAGCTTCAACAACGTGACCATTATTTGTTGCCCAGATATAAATTAACCAGTTTACTGAGATTAAAAACGAGGTTAAGAATAACTTCGCGGCCACCTTTGGACGCTTTAATGTAGTTACAGTGGCTTTGAGTGACTTAGTGATTGCTAGAACAATAAAGCAGAAAACTAAAGTCCAGACGGCGCGGTGAGAAACTATTTCAAGAGCGTTTGATGGCTCAAGAAGTGGCCAAAACAATGGAAAGAGACCCCAAAGACTATATGCCCCTACTCCGAAAAGTAGGCCGGTCTTATTTTTATTCAATTATCTAAAGTTCGTAAATTGAACGGCAAAATCCCAGCCACCATCTTTAATCATGGCCATCGTCACCTGTAAATCATCACGACTTTTAGATGTTACTCGAAGCTCGTCACCTTGAATTTGAGTCTTTACAGATTTTGGACCTTCATCTCGAACCAACTTCGCAATCTTTTTAGCGTTCTCAGTTGAGATTCCCTCTTTTAGAGGAGCCGCGATCTTATAAATCTTTCCACTTAACTGTGGGGCACCAGCATCTAAATGCTTTAATGAAACTCCACGCTTAATCATCTTGTCTTTTACGACGTCTAAAGCTGCCTTAGCCCGCTCTTCAGTATCAGCTTCAATTAAAATCTTTTCACCCTCTAATTCGATCTTTGAACCGGTATTTTTAAAATCAAATCGAGTATCGATCTCACGGATCGCCTGATTGATGGCGTTATCGAGCTCCATACGGTCGATTGTGGAGGTTACGTCGAAACTGCTATCTGATGCCATGGTGAGGGCTCCTTCACTAGAGAAAAGCGCGGTTTGTACGCGCACGTGCCTAAGGTATCCTTTCCCTTCGCACTATCCATAATTGCCGCACTACTTGTTCGACCTTGGCGGGTTGCCCGAGCGGCCAATGGGAGGGGACTGTAAATCCCCCGGCTCTGCCTTCGAAGGTTCAAATCCTTCACCCGCCACCAG
>WLHW01000010.1 GCA_009702525.1 Actinomycetota bacterium | reverse complement strand
TCACTGGAACACCGGCCGATCAAAGCGCACTAGAAGCGCTCAATGAGCGGCTCTTGGAGCACCGCAAGAATCTATTTGGCGATCAAATTGAAGGGCCAATCAACGAACTTATTGCAGAGTTAGGAAGCTAGATTTATGTCGGCTATCAATCTCTTCATTGGAGATAGCGTCACTGACTGTGGTCGAGACATTGAGCCACCTTACGGGGATGGCTATGTCCGTGAAATTGTGCGGTCGGGTTTGCTCACCGGAGAAATAATTAACGTTGGGACAAGCGGGCACCGTTTAATCGATTTAGAAAATCGTTGGCAGGTCGATGTGTTAGACCATAAACCCACCCTAGTTTCAATTGCAATTGGCATTAATGACACGTGGCGCCGATACGATGACAATGACATTACGACTGCCGAGGATTTTCGCGATCGCTATCACCGATTATTAACTATCACTAAGGCTGCATGTAATCCGCGCTTTGTTCTCTGCGAACCCTTTTATCTGCCAGTCACAGATGAGATGAAATCCTGGCGCGAAGATTTAGATCCTAAGATTGCGATAGTCCATGAGATGGCGGCAGAGTTTGATGCGATTTTGGTGCCTTTTGACCAACACTTCACGGCACTTTCTGGAATTCTCTCTATGGCAAAGATTGCAGAAGATGGAGTTCATCCAACTGTCTTTGGTCACTCTGAGATGTCGCGCTTGTGGCTTACATCAGTTGGTCTAGCGTAAGTGTCCTTGTTCATTTAACGAACGAAGTGCGCGTAAACCATCACTTGGCCAGATAGAAATTGTTGTAATTGAACATGGTGACACATCTATATGAAAGATGGAATCAGCAGGCGAACCGATTGCTAATTTTGCTGCAGTCTTGATCGTTCCATTATGAGTAATAACCGCTACTCGCTGCCCCGGATATTGGGCAACTATCTGATCAAGCGCTTCATCAATTCGAACTGCAACTGAATCGTAGGATTCTCCCTCTGGAGGTGCAAAACCAGTTGAGCACAACCATGAGGTGTAATCAGCCGGATACTTTTCTTTGACTTCATCGATTGACATCCCATCCCAAATTCCAAAGGAACATTCAATCCAGGCATCTTCATAATTAACTGGTAAGCCTGTTAGGCGAGAAAGTGCGGCAGCGGTCTGCTTTGTACGATTAAGAGGTGAGGCCAGAATTACTTCTGGTTTCAGTTCGGCCACAGCTTTAGCTACGAGCTCGGCTTGTGCTAAACCTTGTTCGGTTAACTCAGGGTTGAGCGGACCATCACCTGAAAACTTTTTAAAGGGTGTTAAAGGTGTTTCACCATGGCGGATTAAAATAATGGTTGTAGATACTTCGTTAGTTAAAAGCCGCTCGGTTAAGTAGTTCTTCTGTATCGATACTACTTCTCCGCCACCGGCCTCTAAATCCAGAGCTTTATTAGCTAAGCGGTCAGCATGCGAGTTTTCATCACGCGGAATCCATGTATAAGTCACTAGCGCTGGGTTATGTGCACTTCTGGCATCACTTGCCAATGTGCGCATATCGGCATGCTTAATCTGCCAGCGACCTGACATCTGCTCTACAACTAGCTTGCTATCCATTTTTACATCGATAGTTGCATCTGGATCTATCGAATGAATCGCTTGTAAACCTGCGATAAGTCCGCTGTATTCGGCGACGTTATTAGTTGCAATACCTATGTAGTCATAGAGCTCGGCGATGATTGTGCCGTTTTCAGTGACAACTGATCCATACCCGGCCGAACCTGGATTACCTCGTGAGCCACCATCGGCAGTGAGTGAAAAATGTCTAGCCATCTAATTAAACTCCACGCACCAAGATACAGCGGCACTCTTCACAACGTACAACTTCATCCTCGGCTAGCTCTGCTATCCGTTTGAGCTCCACAGTATTAATTGATAAGTGACAGCCATTGCAAGCTCCAGCAATAAGAGCAGCTGCGCCAGTTCCATTATTGGTAGAACGAATTTTTTCATACAAAGTTATGAACTCTGCAGAAACTCCATTGAGTGATTCAAGGCGTTCTTTAGCCATTGCATCTAACTCATTGTTAAATGAAGCTAAAGCATTCTCTTTGCGGATCTCAAGATCGGCGATCTCGGCAGCGTATGCAGTTTCTTGTCCTTGCAGTTCAAGAATTCGCGCGTTGATCTCGTCAACACGCATCATGATTTCTAATTCAATCTCTTCTAGCTCTGCACGGCGGACTCCAAGAGTTCCCACTTCATGCTGTAACTGCTCCAGCTCTTTTGGTGATGCCGAGCCGCTAGTGAGTCGAGCTTCATCTTTATTTATTCGGCTAACAATTTGCTCAACATCGGCCTCTGCACGCAAAAGTTCGCGTTTGACATCACTGAGTTCAGTTTGTGCACCAATGCGAAGATCGCGTGCATTATGTGATTTGGTAGTTACCGATTGCAGAAGAGCTAATTCAGGAAGCGTGGAGGCTTTGTGATTTAAGGCTGTTGTGGCTTGATCTAGTCGAGCTACTTCAAGGATTTGGCGCTGATCATGTGAGCTGGCTTTCATACGCTTCTAATCAACTCCCTCTTCTTGTGGGCGCTGAGGGTTTCGAACCCCCGACATTCTCGGTGTAAACGAGACGCTCTACCACTGAGCTAAGCACCCGCGCACTCTTTCGAGCACCGGCAAATCGTACTTCACAAGGTGTGAAATGAGTAATTCCCCGCTATTACAGCGCAGCTATCGCAGCTTTATAGTCTCCAACATTGCGTGCATCGCCCAACCCGTTAACTACCTGCCAGCGCAAAACGCCACTCTTGTCGATAACAAAGGTTCCACGTGTTGAACATCCGCGTGCATCATCGAAGACGCCGTAAGCCTTAGCAACTGCTCCATGCGGCCAAAAATCCGTGAGTACTGGGAACTTATATCCCTCATGATCGGCAAATGCACGCTGGGCATACATAGGATCACATGAGATTGCTAAAAGTTGGACGTTGTCATTTTGGAAAGCTGAAAGATCATCGCGCAAAGCGCAGAGTTCACCAGTACAGATTCCTGAGAATGCAAATGGATAAAAAAGTAGAACTACATTTTTTTGACCTTTAAATGAAGCTAGTGAAACTTTCTCACCATGTTGGTTAAGAACGTCAAAATCTGGGGCGGCTTGTCCAATAGTTAATGTCATAAGGCTAAATCTATCGTTTGCCAGCCTTGCGCGCGACTAGACGTGTTGCCGTCCAGTCTTGAGCAATTGAAATTGTTGACGTCACACTTAAGCCGGCGATAGGTGCGCCATCCTGAATATCACTAGGTTCAACATGCCCGCTGCGTCCAACTTTTGGAGTGAGCACCCAGATAGATCCAATCTCGGTGAGATAAGTCAGCGCATCCATTAACTCATCAACTAAATCACCGTCACCATCGCGCCACCATATGATTACGCCATCGACGACCTCTTGCGAATCTGCTGCAAGGAAATCATTGCCGGTAATAGCGCACAACACGTCTCCAACTTTACTGTCGCAGTCATCGCCACGGCCGACCTCTAAAATCAGGTCACCTTTCTTAAAGCCCATTCTCTCTGGCACGGGCTAAGTCCACCGAATCTCGGCGGTTATTGCAAGAGGCCAGGGGGATTGATTCCCCATTTCGACTTACTGGGCAGTTCGAGGAAGAATAGGGGCCATGAGTGAAAACATTGAAGCCCCTGATCAGTTCATCGAACAGCTGGTGGATACCGATCCATCTGAAACGGCTGAATGGGAGGCCTCTTTTGATGCGGCCCTAGAACATGCCGGCCCAGTGCGCGCTCGATATTTAATGCTCAGTCTTTTAAAGCGAGCACATGAAAAAAATATTGGACTTTCGGCCCTTCGTACTACCGACTACATCAATACTATTTCGCCAGAACATGAACCAGATTTTCCTGGTGATGAAGATATCGAGCGCCGAATTCGCGCAATCAATCGCTGGAATGCTGCAATGTTGGTCCATCGTGCACAACGCCCAGGCGTTGGTGTTGGTGGACATATTTCAACATATGCGTCATCGGCTGCGCTGTATGAAGTCGGTTTCAACCATTTTTTCCGTGGACAAGACCACCCTGGTGGCGGAGATCAAATCTTTTTCCAAGGTCACGCAAGTCCTGGAATGTATGCACGCGCATTTCTTGAAGGTCGCTTAAGCGAAGATCAGCTCGATGGTTTTAGACAAGAGCTCTCCCATCCATCTGGATCTTTGTCGTCGTATCCACATCCACGATTGATGCCAGATTTTTGGCAGTTCCCAACAGTGTCAATGGGAATCGGACCACTGAATGCGATTTATCAAGCGCGTTATAACCGTTACTTACATAACCGAGGCTTTAAAGATACTTCTGATCAGCATGTATGGGCATTTTTAGGTGATGGTGAAGTTGATGAAGTTGATTCATTAGGTGCCATTGGTCTGGCGACGCGTGAAAATCTAGATAACTTAACTTTTGTTGTTAACTGTAATTTGCAGCGACTTGATGGTCCAGTGCGCGGTAATGGAAAGATTATTCAAGAACTCGAATCCATCTTTGGTGGCGCAGGTTGGAATGTTATAAAAGTTGTTTGGAGCCGTGACTGGGATCCACTTCTTGCTCAAGATCGCGAAGGTGCACTTGTAAAACTCATGAATGAAACTCTCGATGGAGATTTCCAAACATTTAAAGCTGAATCTGGCGCATATGTTCGCGAAAAATTCTTCGGTCGCGATCCACGAACTGCGGCGATGGTTGCCGACTGGAGCGATGAAAAGATTTGGAGTCTTCGCCGAGGTGGACATGATTATAAGAAGCTATTTGCAGCCTATACACGTTCAGTTCAGCACAATGGTCGCCCAACAGTTATTTTGGCGAAGACAATTAAAGGCTGGACATTGGGATCAACTTTTGAAGGTCGGAACTCAACGCACCAGATGAAGAAAATGACGCTTGATGACATTAAGCAGTTCCGCGATACGTTGCACTTAGAGATTCCAGATGAGAAATTAGATAAGTATCTGCCTCCTTACTTCAAGCCTGCCGATGATTCACCGGAGGCTAAGTACTTAGCCGAGCGTCGAGAAGCATTAGGTGGATCAATTCCTCGCCGACGCACAATTTCACGTCCACTTCAGCAGCCCGATGATTCAGTCTATGAGTCAGTTAAGCGCGGCTCGGGTGCACAAGAGATTGCAACAACTATGGCTTTTGTTCGTATGCTCAAAGATCTGATTAAAGATCCAGGCTTGGGCTCACGCATTGTTCCTATCATTCCTGATGAGGCACGCACATTTGGAATGGATTCATTATTTCCAACCTTAAAGATTTACTCGCCCAATGGTCAGCAGTATCAAGCAGTTGATCGCGAACTCATGTTGTCATACAAAGAATCAACATCTGGAGTAATTCTGCACGAAGGTATTAATGAAGCCGGCTCTGTTGCATCATTTACTGCAGTCGGCTCTTCTTATTCAACGCACGATGAACCAATGATTCCTATGTACATCTTCTACTCAATGTTTGGTTTCCAGCGCACTGGAGATGCTTTCTGGGCGGCGGCAGATCAGTTAGTACGAGGCTTTGTTATCGGTGCAACTGCCGGGCGAACTACGCTCAATGGTGAAGGTCTGCAGCATGAAGATGGTCATTCACATCTTCTAGCTTCTACCAATCCAGCCGTCGTTTCCTATGATCCAGCATTTGCCTTTGAACTTGGACACATCGTTAAAGATGGACTTCGCCGAATGTATGGTGAAAATAGCGAGAATGTTTATTATTACCTCACTGTTTACAACGAACCATACGTTCATCCTGCCGAGCCAGAGAATCTAGATGTTGCCGGACTTCTCAAGGGAATCTACTTATATTCTGCAGCTAGAAATAAGCGCAAGAAGTCTGCACAAATTTTGGCATCTGGCGTAGGCGTTAACTGGGCGATAAAAGCCCAAGAGTTGCTGCGCAATGACTGGGGCGTTGAAGCATCAGTGTGGTCAGTAACTTCATGGAATGAACTTCGTCGTGATGGTCTAGCAACAGATCGCCACAACTTAATGAATCCAACGGATACACGTCGCGCCTATGTCTCTCAAAAACTCGATGGTTTCAACGGACCAGTTATTGCAGTCAGCGATTACATGCGCTCAGTGCAAGACCAGATTGCACCGTGGGTTCAAGCACCATTTAGGTCACTCGGAACAGATGGCTTTGGTCTATCGGATACTCGCGGTGCTCTGCGCCGTCACTTCAAAGTGGATGCCGAATCTATTGCCGTTGCCACATTGCAACAGTTAGAGAAAATGGGTCAAGTCAAGAGAAGTGTTGTTACAGCAGCCATGGCTAAGTATCGTATCGATGACATTTCCGCCGCCGAAGCTGGCAATACCGAAGGTTCAGGTTGATCTCAAGAATTGTTATCAGCGATATCTCCCCCGCAATTTACTTCGGTGGAGAGTTTGTTCCTGTTAAAGCAGTTCCTCTTGAAGAAATAAAGATTTCAGCAACTGCAGTTATTGAGGGTCACGAAAAACTAACAGCTGAAGTCGTAGTTCATAACGCTACTGGAAAAGTTATTTCGCGCCACCCAATGGTTGATGTTGTTCCTGGCACCAATCGACTCGAAGCCACAATTAGTGTTCCAGATGTGGGCGACTATTTTTTTATTATTGAGGCCGATAGCACTTCTCAATACCGTACCGTGCTGGGCTCCTCAGAGAAGTACCCGCTGCGTGCAGATCGCACTCGTGCACTAGTAGGTGCGTGGTATGAGTTCTTCCCACGAAGTGAGGGTGCAGTTAAGAATGCCGATGGCTCCATTACTAGTGGCAGTTTTACTACCGCCGCACGTCGAATTCCAGCGGTTGCCGCAATGGGTTTTGATGTTCTATATCTACCTCCTATCCATCCAATTGGAGTCGCACATCGCAAAGGTTCAAATAACTCATTAACTCCAACAGAATCAGATCCTGGTGTGCCGTGGGCAATTGGAAATTCAGATGGTGGCCACGATGCAATTAATCCAACTCTTGGCACAATGAAAGATTTTGAAAATTTCGTTGCAACTGCAGCTAAGCACGGAGTTGAAATTGCACTTGACCTAGCTTTGCAAACATCTCCTGATCATCCTTGGGTTCATGCGCACCCAGGGTGGTTTAATAAACGTGCCGATGGCACTATCGCTTATGCGGAAAATCCACCTAAGAAGTATCAAGATATTTATCCAATAAACTTTGATGACGACTATGAAGGAATTCGCAATGAAGTGGTGCGGATTATTCGCTTGTGGGTATCTAAGGGTGTAAAGATTTTTAGAGTCGATAACCCTCATACAAAACCAGTTCACTTTTGGCAGGATGTCTTAGCCATTATCAACAGTGAGAGCCCTGAGGTTATCTTCCTGGCCGAAGCATTTACAGCCCCGGCCATGATGCATGCCTTAGGTAAAGCTGGATTCCATCAGTCTTATACCTACTTCACGTGGCGTACGAGCAAGTGGGAGCTCACTGATTATGGGCGCGAAGTTAGCACCCAGACCAGTGCATTTTTTAGACCTAACTTTTGGGTCAATACACCAGATATCAATCCGCTCCACTTACAGTCCGGCAACCCCAATGTTTTCGCACTGCGTGCAGTACTTGCCAGCACATTGACACCATCTTGGGGAATGTATGCCGGGTACGAACTCTTCGAACACACGCCGTTTAAAGAAGGCGGCGAAGAGTACCTAGATTCTGAGAAGTATGAAATTAAAGTTCGCGATTGGGCACAACCTAAAAAAACGCTTGCGCCATTTATTTCTCAGTTAAATACAATTCGTAGAGAGAATAGTGCACTGCAACGCTTGCGTAACTTGATTTTTCATACAACTGATTCGGATGCGATTATCGCTTACTCTAAACGCGATGGAGATAACCTTATTCTTGTAGTAGTTAATCTCGATCCTGATTTTGCTCAAGGGACAATGGTGCATTGGGACATGCAATTACTTGGTCTCTCCGGCGATCATTTTATTGCTCTGGATTTACTCGATGGCATGACGTATAACTGGTCTTCTCATACTTTCGTTTCATTAGATCCTACTCAAGGAAAAACTGTGCATATTGTTCGCGTAAAGGTCTCCTAATGCAGGATTTAGATCTTCACTTAATCGGTGAGGGACGACATGAACAATTATGGAAGGTCCTTGGCGCTCACGTTTCACGTAACGCTGACGGAGCTCTCCTCGGAACAAGTTTTAGTGTGTGGGCACCAAATGCTAAGGCAGTTAGTCTCATTGGTGACCATAATTATTGGGACAGAAAAACTAATCCGATGCTCCCGACTGGCTCATCCGGAGTTTGGCAGATCTTCATTCCAGGTATTGACGTAGGTTCCAAATATAAGTTCGCCATATGTGGGATCGATAGGCGCTGGGTAGATCATGCAGATCCCATGGCAAGGGCAACTCAGATTCCCCCTTTGACGGCCTCCATCGTTGAAGAAAGCTCATTTACATGGAGTGACTCACCATGGATGAATCAGCGTGCCGCCTTCCAACCGTGGCGTGAGCCTGTGAGTGTCTACGAAGTCCATGTGGGCTCATGGAAATTGGGCCTGTCTTATATCGAGTTAGCCAGCGAGCTTGTCGAGTACGTGAAGAAGGCCGGCTTTACACATGTCGAATTTCTTCCCATAACCGAGCACCCTTATGGTCCCTCATGGGGTTATCAAGTGACTTCTTTCTTTGCACCAACCTCGCGCTTTGGTACTCCCGATGAGTTCAAGCATTTAGTTGATTCACTACACAACGCAGGCATCGGAGTCATTCTGGACTGGGTACCTGCCCACTTTCCAAAAGATGAATGGGCGCTTGCACAGTTTGATGGAACCGCTTTATACGAACATGCCGATCCGCGACTAGGTGAACACCCTGATTGGGGAACGTTAATTTTTAATTTTGGGCGCAATGAAGTGCGTAACTTTCTTGTAGCAAGTGCGCTCTATTGGCTTGAAGAGTTTCACATCGATGGTTTACGAGTTGATGCCGTGGCATCGATGCTCTACTTAGATTATTCACGTAAAGAAGGTCAGTGGTTGCCGAATATCCATGGAGGTCGTGAAAATTTAGAGGCTGTTGCTCTTCTACAAGAAGCAACCTCAGCCGCTTATCGACTTCATGCAGGGGTAATGATGATTGCAGAAGAATCTACTGCGTGGTCAGGAGTAACTCGACCAACAGATACGGGTGGATTAGGTTTTGGTTTTAAATGGAATATGGGTTGGATGCATGATGTTTTGAAGTATCTTCAATTTGATCCGATACACAGAGTGCATCACCACAATGAGATTACATTTTCCATTCTTTATGCATGGAGTGAAAACTTTATGCTTCCGCTCTCACACGATGAAGTAGTTCATGGCAAGGGACAACTGGTTAACAAGTTCCCCGGTGATCGCTGGCAGAAGTTAGCTACTTTGCGTGCGCTCTATGGGTTTATGTGGGCCCACCCTGGCAAGAAACTACTTTTCATGGGCAGTGAGTTTGCTCAAAATGATGAGTGGAGTGAGAGCACTGGATTGCAGTGGCACTTAATGCAGTACGCCGAGCACAGCGGTGTCGCTGACATGATTAGCCAACTCAATGAAATCTATCGAGAAACCCCGGCTCTGTGGCAGAAAGATGCCTCCTCCGAGGGCTTCACATGGCTTGTTAATAACGATGCCGACGCTAATGTTCTGGCCTTTGCCCGTTGGGATGAACACGGTGAGCCTCTCGTTAGTATTACCAACTTCTCACCGATGCCACATGAGAGATATCAACTCACCTTTCCAACTATTGGCAACTGGCACGAAGTTTTCAATACAGATTCTCAAACTTTTGGTGGCAGTGGTTTCAATAATTCACCAATTAGTATTACAGATGGTGGACAAGCGAGTGCAAGTGTTCGAGTCCCACCACTGGCGACAGTGTGGTTTAGACGCTCTTAAAAATCTTGGCAAAAAATGGCACCAAGAGGAGCATTGCGGCCGGAATTATTAAGGCAAAACTGAGTGATGTTACTTGAGCGGTCCAAGCTATTATTAAACGCATAAAGAAAATAGCAATATTATTAATCACACCCATTTGACCTATTACAACACTCGCTGGTGATTTTGATCTAACATTTGCAACATTCATAATACTTGGAGCAAGAAATGAAGAGCCAAGACCAGCAAAAGTAAAGCTGATACATAGAACCAACAATATCAAATTCTTATTTGATGGATTTACTACATGAACTAAAGCTAATCCAATGAGAAAAGAGATTCCAGAAATCAAGGCTCCTGATGAAACTAAACGCTGCATGGAGAATCTATTAAATAACTTATGCACAAATAGTCGTCCGGTAATCATGGCCAGAGTAAAGAGAATATAAGGCAGAGTGTGCAATCCTCCTTTGATACCCATATCTTCTTTGGTAAAAATCGCCGCCCAATCACTCACACTAAACTCAAGGCAGAGCCCACAAAGAAGTACCGAAGAAACCAACGTATCTATTCTGAAACCTTTAAATAGGTCACTCACTTTATACGCGTCACTTGGATTCTTATTTGGCTTGATTAAGACCGAATTCATTTTTGTGATAATGGTAAGCATTGTCAGTAATGCGGCTATTGCTAATACAGTGATATGGATATTTAGACTTACATGCCCCACAAGTAGTCCAGAAATCATCGCCGTAGCTACTGAGCCACTGCTCCAAAAGCCACTTAATAGGGTGATAACCGGTTTCTTTGTGCGATCTTGATAGCTAAAGCCTTGAGTGTTTATGGCGATGTGAAAGGCTGAAATTGCACCCCCCTGGATGACGCTACTTATCAAGAAAATGAATCCCGAATGAGTGGTGGTTAGAAGAATTAAGCTGACCGCTATCGATGAGGCCGCAATTCGCATGATTGTTTTAGCCCCATAGTTATGAACTAAGTGACCGACCGTCAGCAATGAAATTAAAGATCCTATAGCCGACGTACTTAAGAGCGAACCAAACTGACCATTTGTCAGACCCAGATTGGCTTTAACCTCTGGAAACCTAGGAATCCAGGACATAATCATAAACCCAAATAAAAAGAATAAAGATTGTATGTAAGCGAGTTCCTTCTTAGGAGTTACAGTATCCATCAGTACAGGGCATTCGCTAACGCGCTACGCGCTGCCGACAGTCGTGGATCCGATGGATCGACTAGTAAAAACAATCCGACTAAATGTTCACGCGCTTTATTTCGCACATCACCAGATGAATTCTTTACTAAATCAAGCAAGCGATTAAATGCGGCTTCAACTCCCCCGTTAACAATCTCCATATCGGCGGCTTGTAGTTGCAGCGCTAAATCATTTGGCGATGCCTTCGCTTTGGTGAGAATGGTATTTAACTCTAACCCATCTGTACGAAGAAGAAGTTGCGTCTGTGCTAATCCTAGTTTTGCAAAGCTATCTGCAGGTTTACGAGCTAATAGTTTCTTATATGCCGCTTCAGCAAGCAGAAAATCCCCGGCTTCAAGGGCAGCCATCGCTTCATCTTCTTCGGGTTCGCTCACTTCAATTGGAGCACCGCCGACTCCTTGTTCGGCCGCAAGTGCTAAAACTTTATCTAACACTAAACGAATCTGTGCTTCGGGATAACTCTGTTCAAATAAAGGGACCATCTGTTCAGCAATGATTGCAACTGCATATGGAATGCTCTTAGTTTGAAAAGCCTGCGCTACCGCAGGTTCGGCATCGATATCTAGACGTCCAAGGATCCAGCTACCGGCATAGGATTTCTCCATTGCAGCTAAGGTCGAGACCATCTCTTGGGATTCGGGCGAACGTAGCGACCAGGCGATAATGATGACTGGTTTTTCTTTGGAGCTAGGCAGGAAATCAGTGGTTAAGTTGCCGGCCGTGACCTCTAACCCTGGCATATGCGCAGGTGGAGGGGTTTTTGGTCGCCCTAAGGAGCTTAAGTCAAAGGCTTGTCCAAAGTTTGGTGGCTGGCTCACGCCCTCATCCTACTGGAACCTCAACACCGGAATCACGGCGATACGGCAGGATTTCGCTGACGTAGTTATCAGTTGCAAAGTCAAGGCCCACATCACTTCCTTTGTGCTCGCTAAGGTACCAACGATTTTCTAATATTTCGTGGAACATCTGTGCATGTTCAACACGGCCTCGCATATCTTCAGGTATTCGCGAAATCGTTGCTTCGAAAACTTCCATAAACCATTTCTTAGCTAACTCGCTTGTCGATGCGCCAGATCTATTTTCGCGTGCGTTGTAGCGATCAAAGGAAGCAAGAATCCGCTTAGCTTGTAGCTCTTCAGTTTCTATTCCCATTAATTCACGAAGTCGTGCACTGTGATAACCAGCGGCGACTAATTTTGGTTGGAAGGAAAGCATCTGCGAATCTCCATCCATTGTTATAGAGACTTCTTCTACGGCAAAACCTAAATCATGTAACTGGCGCATCGCACGTTCTACGGCATGGCGATCTTTAGGATCAAGTAACTGTCGCTCTTTTAATGCGGCCCAAATTCGGCGGTATCTGCGAATTACAGCTTCAGCGGCGCGTACTGGATCCATTCCGGGATAGAGAACACCAGAGAGAGATAAATCCTCTAGTTCGGCAGCAACGTTAAACATTGCAATATCTAAATCATGTTCGCGTTGTCCATCACTTAAAGTTTTTTGAAACTCACCTGTTTCGGCATCGACAAGATATGCGGCAAATCCTTCGGCATCGCGGCGAAATAAAGTATTTGAGAGCGAACAATCTCCCCACCAAAATCCAAGCAAGTGCAGTCGAACAAGTAAGAGAGCTAAGGCGCTAGCCATAGTTGTGATGTCATGGGCTGTCACTGAACCAGAAAGCAGAACGCGATAAGGCAGGGAGTACGGAAGGAATCGCGTCACGATGGCACATGGAAGCTCTTCGCCGCGCTTATCGCTGCGACCTTCAACAACTGCAATCTGCTCTACGCATGGGGCGTTCAGGTGGCTAAGCTCCCGCAAAACTTTGTACTCACGGTTAGCAAACTCGGCCACCGTTTCTTTGACGGCATAGACCTGTGAATCCGGATCGCTAGTGGCACGCACTAAACGAACTACGTGGCGAGAAATACCTCGCTTTTCGGCAAGAAGTGGATCTTCTGGCCACTCTTCCAGCGATTGATTCCAAGGCAGGCCGGTCACTGCAGCTATCTCTTCGCCTAATCCTGTGATTCGCAGTGCCATGTTCCTATTCTTGCGTATAAATGTGTCGGGAAGATGAACTCCATGTCACCACTGGACCAGGTGCTGACTTTACAATGTATACATGGCAATTTCAGCGCGAATTAAGAAGGTCACGACTCGAACCGCAAAGGCTCCAACCCCACAAGCAGATTTTGGAACTTTGGGAGAGCCCATCAACCGAGCGCATCCATTTTACTTTGGTTTTATTGCAACCTTAGGTGCACTCACTGCGATTGTGCTCATGCGCGCCCTTGCCAGTGTCAGTCAAATCTTTGTATTAATACTCATCGCTTTGTTCTTGGCGACCGGACTCAATCCTGCAGTTGAGGCACTTCGAAAAAGGAATTTTTCGCGTAGTGCAGCAGTAGCGATTATTTTCTCATCCGTTATTCTTTTTGTAATCTTTTTTGCTCTTGTAGTTTTGCCGCCAGTAATTTCTCAGGGAACTCAACTGATAGAGAAAGCTCCACAGTTACTATCAGATTTAAAAAATAATTCGACTATCGCCAATCTCAATGACCACTATGGAATTATTGACACACTTCAAGAAAAATTGAAATCTGTTACCTCCAATGGTTCATTATTGATCTCTACTTTCGGCGGAGTCATTGGAGTCGGCAAATCAGTTCTCTCGGGATTCTTCTCATTCCTTACGGTCCTGGTCCTCACTTTGTACTTTATTACCTCACTTCCACAAGCAGTTACACTTGGCTTATCACTTGTTCCATCAAGTCGCCGCGAACGCGTGGGACGCCTTACTGAGGCGATCATCGCCCGGGTTGGCTCATTTGTTGGTAGCCAGATAATCATCGCCATGATGGCCTCAGTCTTTGTCTTTTTCTTAGCGCTGATCCTTGGTCTTCCCTCGCCGATTGCGATTGGAATGATTATTTTAGTATGTGGATTAATTCCACTTGTTGGTCACTTTATTGGCTGCTCTATCGTCACGATAATTGCACTCACGCAATCAGTCTTTTTAGGTGCAGTTACTTTCATCGCTTATGTCGTTTATGTTCAAGTTGAAAACTATGTAGTAACTCCAAGAATAATGAAAAAGACTCTTTCGGTACCGGGTGCAGTCACAATTATCTCTGCCCTTATTGGCTCTTCACTTTTGGGACTTATTGGAGGCTTGCTAGCAGTACCTGTTGCCGCTGCAGTCATCCTAATTTTGGATGAAGTTGTGATTCCTCGCGCTAATAATTCTTAAAACTCCAACGGAAGTGCTTCTTGATCTCCGGTAACAATCGAATTTATCTCGCTGAGAACTCGATTTACATAAGGCTCTCCTAACCATAAATGCTTTGCCCCTTGCACGGCAATAATCTTTATGTGTGGGACTAAAGAAAATCTCAATATAGCTTCATCTGGCTTCAAATAATCATCGAGCTCTGGCACAAGCGCAATTATCGGACGCAGATCAGTATTCCAATATGACAACTCTTCATTAGTAGTTGTTCTCAGCGGTGGGCTGAGCAAAATCAATCCTTTATGTCGCCCATCTTTTGCGTGTTGTAGTGCTACATCAGTTCCGAAAGACCAACCAACTACCCATACATTTTCTAATTTCAAAACATCAAAACAGTAGGAAAGCATGGCAGCGACATCTAAACCCTCGGCTTTCCCATTATCAAACTCACCCGTACTGCTCCCCTGCTCGCTAGTTGTACCTCGAGTATTAAATCGAATTACCGTAATCCCAGCCATCGCGGGCAATCGATAAGCCGCTTTTTTATATAAATGACTATCCATCATTCCACCTGCAGTAGGTAATGGATGTAGGCATAAAATCGCACCTCGAGATTCTCCGATCGGTGATGCAACCTCACCAATCAAGTCGATGCCATCAGCAGTTTCAACGTGAAATAAACTTCGTTGGGCTGGCAAAATACTACTGGGTCTTATTATCTCGGCCATACTTCAAATCCTACCGACACCCGACTACGCTTATCACCATGGCCACCAAACGAAAGCCCTCTTTTAATTCACTTAACCCAGTAAATGATGAAGTCGTTGGAACATATGCGCTCTGGAGCAAAAGTGAAGTCAATAACGCAGTAGCTCATGCACGATCGGCAACTTCTTCATGGCAGGCCTTAGGTTTTGCGGGCCGGAAAAATGTTTTACTGGCATGGAGTGCGCTCATCATTAACCGAGTTAATGAAATTGCCGAACTCATTTCTCGTGAAACCGGCAAGCCAGTTAGTGATGCTCGCCTTGAAGTCAGTATGGCGGTGAGTCATATTGGCTGGGCGGCTCGTCATGCAGAAGATGTGATGCGAACGTCCTATCGCAGACCAGGTTTATTGATGGCTAACATGTCAGCCACTGTTGAACGTGCACCTCTTGGAGTTGTTGGAGTAATTGGTCCTTGGAATTATCCAATCTTTACTCCGGTTGGCTCAATCGCCTACGCGTTGGCCGCTGGAAATACGGTAGTTTTCAAACCGAGTGAATACACCCCAGGTGTTGGAACTTGGTTAGAGGAAAGTTTTAATGAAGTTGCACCCTTTGCCGATATTTTTACCACTATTACTGGTTTGGGTGAAACTGGCGGCGCGCTATGTGCCAGTGGAGTAGACAAGCTTTCTTTTACTGGATCTACTCGCACCGCTAAATTAGTCGCAGCACAATGCGCAGCGACTATGACCCCCGTTGTTCTCGAGTGCGGTGGAAAAGATCCCGTTATTGTCGCTGCAGATGCCGATATCAAGCGCGCAGTTGATGCAACTATGTGGTCTGCAATGGCTAACGCCGGTCAATCATGTATCGGTGCTGAACGAGTCTATGTCGATGAAAAAGTTGCTGACGAATTTATTGTGCGAGCCGTTGAATTAGCTGGATCTATTCACTCTGGCGCACCTGGAGATGGAAACTACGGACCAGCAACAATGCCAGCACAAATCAAAGTGATTCAATCGCACATTAAAGCCGCAATTGCCGATGGTGGTACATGTGTTTATGGTGGTCCAAAATCTGTACAAGCCCCATTTGTGCAACCAGTTGTATTAGTAGATGTGCCAGAAAATTCAACGGCTGTGCGTGAAGAGACGTTTGGCCCAATAATTATTATTAACCGTGTTACTTCTATGCGTGAGGCCATTGAGTTGGCTAATGCATCAAAATATGGGTTAGGTGCAAATGTTTGGTCCAAGCGACAGGGTAAGCGAATTGCATCTCAACTTATTTGCGGCATGGTCGCTATCAATTCAACATTTTCATTTGCAGCTGTAGCCTCAGTGCCATTTGGCGGCGTTAAGGACAGCGGCTCCGGGAGAGTGCATGGTCCGGAAGGTTTATTGGAATATACGTTTGCCCGTACGGTGGTACGAACTCGTTTTAATTTACCGCTACATTTCTTAAGCTTTAAACGCAGACCTCAAGATGACAGACTTGTTATCAAGTTAACGAAGCTACTGAAGGGTCGCTTAGGTTAGTAGCGCGGTGCGTTTCGAGTACGTTCGGTATTAGGGCGTCGATTATTTTTCTTTGCCCAACATGCAGTGTGCCAATGTCTGCGACCATCTTCATCGCCATCTAACCAAGCAACTATGTGTGGTGTTGCCGTAGGAATCATTTGATCGCATCCTGGGCATCTGTAAGGTTTGGTTGCACCGGAACCCGTGAGTTTACGAACGGTATAAAGACCTTCGTGATGTTCTTCAAAACTTTGATTTGATGTCGCAATATCGCGCTCGTCAGATTGTGGCCGCTTGTTTTTAGGGTAGTTTCTACGCGGGCTCATGTGCCTATTTTCGCATAGTAGTATCGTCTTATGAACGCCATCGAGGTCAAAGGCTTACACAAGAGCTACGGTGCTGTCCAAGCAGTTCGTGGGATAGATCTCAGCATCGCGACCGGTGAAATTTTTGCCCTCCTAGGTCCTAACGGTGCCGGTAAGACAACTACGGTTGAAATCTTAGAAGGCTTTCGAAGCCGTGATTCTGGGGATGTAAGCGTTTTAGGCTTTGATCCTCACGACGAAGGCGCTGGCGCACGAGAATGGCGAAATCGAATTGGCATCGTCTTACAGTCCACATCAGATTCTGGAGATTTATCCGTCGGTGAAACCATAGAACACTTCAGCGGCTACTACTCCAATCCACGAAACGTCGAAGAGGTAATTAACTCAGTTGGTCTAGATGAAAAAGCCGGTTCGCTCATTCGAAAATTATCAGGGGGCCAGCGCAGGCGCTTGGATGTTGCCCTTGGAATTATTGGAAATCCTGAGCTTTTATTCCTTGATGAACCAACTACGGGCTTTGATCCTGAAGCTCGCCGTAGCTTCTGGGCGCTGATTCAAAAGCTGCGCAGTGATGGCACAACGATTCTTCTTACTACGCATTATTTAGATGAGGCTGAAGCTTTGGCTGATCGCGTGGGTGTGATTAATGAAGGTAAAATAATTGAAATCTCTACTCCAATTGAACTAGGCGGGCGCAGTACTGCCCAAGCCCTCGTTTCTTGGCGTGAAGGTAGCCACACTAAATCACTAGCAACTGATAATCCAACGGCCGTAGTAAATAAATTGACTACACAGTTCAACGGTGAAATTCCAGAACTGACCGTTACTCGCCCGTCACTTGAAGATATCTATCTGAAAATGATTGGCGTAACCCATGAATAAGATTCCAAGTACCATCTCATTAGGCATTCGTCGCGGCGGTTTAGAGATTCGACAGTTCTCGCGCCAACGTGAATCCGTAGTCTTCACGCTGTTATTCCCGGTCATCTTGCTAGTAATCTTTGGTTCAGTTTTTACCGACACGATTGCGCCTAACGTCACTTTTTCTCAATACTTTGTCGCTGGAATGATTGCTTCAGGTTTAGTCAATACCGGATTTCAAGCTTTAGCGATCACAATTCCGCTAGAACGCGACTTTGGAGCACTCAAGCGCTTGCGCGGTACACCAATGCCGGCCTCTAGCTATTTTATTGGAAAAGCTATTTTAGTTTCGGTAAGTATGGTCATCCAAATTCTGATGTTACTTGGCTTTGGCACAATCTTCTTTGGCGTAGATATGCCAACCGATATTAATAAGTGGATTACTTTTACTTGGTTAACTTTATTAGGAAGTGCTTGCTCTACAGCTTTAGGCATTGCATTTTCAATTGTGCCAAAGAGTGGCCGAGGTGCATCTGCTGTAGTTTCACCTATTGTCATTATTTTGCAGTTCTTTAGCGGAGTTTTTCTAATTTATACTCAGTTGCCTTCTTGGATGCAACAGTTTGCCGCACTCTTTCCGCTTAAGTGGCTTACTCAGGGAATGCGTTCAGTCTTTTTGCCAGATTCATTTGCTACACAAGAGGTGGCGAAATCTTGGGAAAATGGCAAGACTTTTCTTATTCTGCTGGTGTGGCTGGTAGTCGGTATCTTCTTCTCGGTACGAAAATTTAAGTGGGACCGTGATTAAGCGAATCATTCTTCTCCTATTGGTTGCAACCCTAATAGCACCAACTGCTGAGGCTGCATCAAAATCAGTACCTTCGCGACATGCAATTACTCCTGTTAAGAAAAAGATCAATCTCTCTCCTTCTCCTTCACCGACTTGGCCACCAAAAGGTTTTAAGAAGAACGGTGAGGTCTATGCCAAGATTCCAACTGCTCAAGAACTTATTGGTACTGCCTCAAATAGCAAGGTTTTAACCCGCCAGCTTGCTCAATTAGTCGATGGTGTTCCTATCTGTGAGAAATACTCGTGTGGTGCGGTGCAATTAGCCTCACTCAATGGCTGTACCTGGTGGGACATCACAGCAAAAGTTGTTGGGCAAACTTCAGTCGATGACAAGACGATTAAAGTTTTTGGAAATATTCGAACGACTATTAAAGAGACGGCAGCACGCCAAGTCACAACGGTGCTTTTAATTAGTCAAGAACCACTCGTGCTTCGCCACGCAGTCTCTGGAATAACAGCAAACTGTCATCACGATGCCACAACTGAAAAGATTCCTTCAACTATATATCAACCAGTTACAAATTAACGATTAGCACCTGGTACCCATAGTTGGTCGCCGATTTCTTTATTTGAATATCGCGCAAGTACAAAAAGTAAATCTGAACAACGATTTAAATACTTTGCGGTAATTGGACTGACTCCACCACCAAAAGCATGAATCGCAGCCCACGTACGTCGTTCTGCTTTGCGAACTACGGTTCGTGCAACATGTAAATGAGCTGCAGCTGGTGTGCCTGATGGAAGAACAAATGATCGAAGAGATTCAAGTTCACTGTTGTATTTATCGATTGCTGCCTCTAAGTATTCAACCTGCGAATCTAGGACACGCAACGGTTCAAAGGCGGGTGAATCTACAACGGGCGTACATAAGTCAGCCCCCACATCAAAGAGATCATTTTGGATACGCACTAAAAGTGCACGGACATCATCACTGAGTTCATCAGTTGAGAGCACAACGCCAATCGATGAGTTAGCTTCATCAACAGTTGCATAGGCTTCAAGTCGCGGATCATTCTTAGAAGTTCGGCTCATGTCCCCCAGGGAGGTAGTGCCGTCATCGCCAGTCTTGGTGTAAATACGCGTTAAATTAACCATGCCCGTAGCCTATAAGTAGACTGCCGCCATGGCATCTCTGGACCGCTTCCGCGTAGTAGGCGGAGCACGCCTGCACGGTGAGGTCGGCGTTACTGGAGCTAAAAACTCAGTTCTCAAACTCATGGCCGCCTCACTCTTAGCAAGTGGCACAACAACAATTACCAATGTTCCAGAGATTGCAGATGTAGAAATCATGTCCGATCTCTTGACGCGTTTGGGTTGCACTGTCGTCCACAATGGATCTACGGTAACAATTGACGTGCCGGCCCAACCCGGCCACCGCGCCGACTATGACTTAGTTCGAAAAATGCGTGCATCTATAAATGTTTTAGGTCCATTGGTCGCCAGAATCGGTCAAGCCGAAGTTGCACTGCCAGGTGGAGATGCAATTGGTTCTCGTGGTTTAGATTTTCACATTAAAGGATTAGAAACCCTTGGAGCAAAAGCACACATAGAACATGGCTATGTCATAGCCGAAGCACCGCATGGTTTAGTTGGTGCCGCAATTGAATTAGATTTTCCAAGCGTTGGAGCAACTGAAAATATAATGACGGCTGCGGTCTTGGCTACAGGTGTAACAACTATCGATAACGCCGCACGTGAACCTGACTTAGTCGATCTCGGCGAATTTCTTATTTCAATGGGTGCAAACATTCAAGGCCTTGGAACTCCGTTAATAACAATCACTGGCGTTGCACAACTAAATCCAACAACGCATGCCACGATTCCAGATCGAATTATTACTGGAACATGGGCATTTGCTGCTGCCATGACTCTTGGAGATATAACAATTCACGGCGCCCGAGCTAAAGACTTAGAGCTACCATTAGAAAAACTAGCCAGTGCCGGCGCAATCATTACAACAACGGCCGATGGAATCCGTGTGCGCATGGATTCTCGCCCTCAAGCCATCGATGTATCCACACTTCCTTACCCAGGTTTTCCAACTGATTTGTTACCCATGGTTATTGCTCTCAATTCCATTGCAGATGGACATTCATTGGTGACTGAAAATGTATTCGAATCCCGTTTCATGTTTGTTAATGAACTCAGCAGATTAGGCGCACAAATTAGCGTTGACGGGCATCATGCCTCAATCGATGGAGTTGCCGAACTATCCGGTGCTCCGGTAGAAGCTACTGATATTCGCGCTGGTGCTGGCCTAATTCTGGCGGCGCTAGTCAGCGATGGTGAAACAACTATCGATCAGGCATTCCATGTTGATCGTGGCTATCCCAACTTTGCCGAACAGTTATGTAGCCTCGGTGCGAAAGTGAGTCGCGAATAATGCCTCCAATTCCAGATCGTAACTTGGCCCTTGAACTTATTCGTGTAACTGAAACCGCCGCAATCGCTGCTGCGCCATGGGTTGGACGTGGAGAAAAAAATCTTGCAGATGATGCTGCAGTAAAAGCAATGCGCGCCATGATTAATACAGTAGACATGGCTGGCGTAGTCGTTATTGGCGAAGGCGAAAAAGATAGTGCGCCCATGCTCCATAACGGCGAGCAAGTGGGAAACCAAGAAGGTCCACACTGTGATGTTGCAGTAGATCCCATAGATGGAACGTCACTTACTGCAAATGGAATGAATGGTGCAATTTCAGTCATCGCACTATCGCCTCGCGGCACGATGTATGACCCTCAGTCGAGTTTTTATATGAACAAAATTGTGACTGGACCAGAAGCCGCACACGTTATAGATATCGATGCCTCAACGGCCCAGAATATTCAAGCCGTAGCTAAAGCTAAGAACTTATCGGTGAGTGATATAACGGTCGTTGTTCTTAATCGTCCACGACATGATCAATTGATTGCTGAGATCAGAGCAGCTGGCGCACGAATTCGCTTAATTCAAGATGGCGATGTAGCGGCCGCGATAGAAACTGCTCGGCCAAATACCGGTATTGATTTATTAATGGGTATTGGGGGAACGCCAGAAGGTGTTATCACTGCCGCCGCCATGATCTGTCTTGGTGGTGCGATTCAAGGGCGCTTGCATATCGATGGAAAGGCATCTGGGCCAGTACTTCACACGAAAGATTTAGTGAACTCTGATGATGTTTTTCTAGCTGCCACCGGAATCACTGATGGGGAACTTATCAAGGGAATCCGCTACACAAGTTACGGCGCGGTTAGCCAATCGATTGTGATGCGTGGAAAATCAAAGACTGTTCGAGTGATTGAGACAGAACACCATTTAAAGTAATTTAGCTATCAATCGAT
>WLHW01000001.1 GCA_009702525.1 Actinomycetota bacterium | reverse complement strand
TGACACATTGCGCAGTTATTTCTAAATAACTCTCCGCCTTGCGCAGTATTGCCATCACGCTCGTAGTTAAGAACTGCATCAGTTGGAATAGCAGGACCAGGGGCTAGGGAGGCTACATATGCTGCCAGAGCTGCAGTTTCTTCGGCGTTATAGACAGGAGCCTTGCGCATTGCCTGAGTACTCATATCCGCCATTGGCATACGCCCTGTACCAACTTGAAAGTCAACAGATGCTGCGCCAACGCCGATTAGAGAAGGTGCGATTGCGCCACCCTCTGCATTTAGGCCGTGACACGAAGAGCATCCCTTTAAGAAGATTTGGCGTCCTTCTTCAATTGCTGAAGATCTGGCAAAGCTTTTAGGTGATTGCTTTACAGTTGCACTGGCAACATTGAACGTTGTACCAATAGCAAGTAGGGCTAAAACTAGAAGAAATGGTCCAGCAGCTTTATGTCTGCGGTAGCGAGAGAGTCGCTTCACTATGTGTATTGCCCCTTTACTTAATTAGGTAGATCGCAGAGAACAGTGCAATCCACACGACATCGACAAAGTGCCAATAATATGAAACTACAATTGCTGTAGTCGCTTGGCCATGTGTGAAACGTCGCGCCTTTGCGACTCGAACAATAACAATTAGGAATGCGATCAAGCCGCCAGTTACGTGCAAACCATGGAACCCAGTTGCAATAAAGAAAACTGAACCGTAAGCAGTTGATGAAAGCGTCAAACCTTCATGCACTAATGATGCGTATTCATAAATTTGCCCAGCAACGAAAAACGCGCCCATTAGAAATGTCAGCGAGAACCATTCGCGCATTCCCCACTTATTAATTTGATACATCTTGCCGGTTTTGCGGCTTTGAAAACGCTCAGCGGCGAAGACTCCAAATTGGCATGTGACCGATGAAAGAACTAAGACAGTTGTATTTGCCGCAGCAAATGGAATGTTGAGAAGGTGGTTGGATTCAAGCCAAATCTTTGGGCCCTGTACTCCACGGGTAGTGAAGTAGATTGCGAAAAGTGCGGCAAAGAACATGAGCTCGCTTGAAAGCCAGACAATAGTTCCAACGGCTACGGCATTGGGACGCGTGATTTTGTGGTGGGCCGAAACCGATGTGCTGGACATGGGCGTGATTATTCCCTAAAAGCGTCGCGCTGTCCTGCAGCAACCTGCGTATCGAGTGCGCCGTGACCTAAATTTGGCATGAGACACGTCACTCCAAAATCACCTACTTACTGGCTTGGGAGTTTGCCCTTTGACGCTTTAGAATTAACGGCATGAGTGAGTCCAATGTTAAAAAGCAGATCCTGGTCTACTCCCATGACTCCGCGACGAGAGCAACCATCTCCGCCGCACTTGGACGCAAAGTCGCCTCCGACATTGCAGAACACGTCATCCATGAATTTGCTACAGGTGCAGCGCTGCGTGCATATGTAGATTCACACAGCAATATTGATTTATTTATTCTCGATGGTGAAGCCAGTCCCGAGGGTGGAATGGGAATCGCTAGGCAGTTAAAGGATGAAGTATTTAACTGCCCTCCAGTTCTTTTGATTACTGGTCGAGTGCAAGATTCATGGTTAGCGGCGTGGTCATTGGCAGAAGCCTCTGTCGTTCACCCGATTGATCCTTTTACTTTGGCAAACAGCGCAGCTCAATTACTGCGCGGCTCCCATCTAGCTTCTGCTTAACTCGTCTGTATGTCAGACCAATTATGGGCACGTTACCTATCAACATTAGATAGCGGCCTTGATCTTGAACCGGCAGATGTCCAGTGGTGCATGCGTGAGATTCTTGAAGGCCGCGCCGAAAGCGAACGTATCAAAGAGTTTTTGTTAGCACTTAAAAATAAGGGCGAGACCGCAGAAGAGGTCGGAGCCTTGATAACTCAAATGTACGAGCACGCTGCACCGATATCAATTCTCGAACGAGCAGTGGACACAGTTGGTACAGGTGGAGATGGTGCACATACGATAAATATTTCTACTACGGCAGCGATAATTGCAGCGGCAGCTGGCGCTAAAGTGATTAAGCACGGTAACCGTGCCGCATCTTCGAAATCTGGAGCGGCGGATTTACTTGAAGCTTTGGGCGTGTGTATCACCCTTGATGGTAAAGGCGTTGAAAAGAGTTTTGCAGAGTTAGGAATCGGCTTTTGTTTCGCGCCGGTTTTTCATCCGGCAATGCGCTTTGCTGGCCCGGCACGTAAAGAGTTAGGCATACCAACTGTATTTAATATTTTGGGACCACTTGCAAATCCAGCCAAGCCACAAGCTGCTGCAATTGGGGTAGCTAATGAGCGGATGCATTTAGTGATGGCTCAAGTTCTGGGAGATCGAGGCGTGGATGGCTTTGTTTTCCGAGGTGATGATGGGCTTGATGAAATTACATTAGCAACGACTACTTCAGTATTAACTATTGGTCAGGCAGAGATCAGAAGTGACCTCCTAGACCCAACAGATTTCTCAATTGCGCATGCGCCCATCTCGGCCTTAGCAGGGGGAGATGCAATCGAAAATGCGCGAATCACTACAGCGATTTTTGCCGGTGAAAGAGGCGCACCTCGCGATGCAGTTGTTTTGAACGCAGCCGCGGCTATTGCTGCCTATGAAGGCCACCATGAACTCGGATTACATGATCGAATTGCTGGTGGAATTGAGAAAGCAGTGAGAGCTATCGATTCTGGGGCTGCTACTAAATTGTTATCGCGATGGGCAGAACTTTCACAGACTTTGTCGTAACCTTTCACTATGGCAGTTGAAACGGCACCCCCAGGATGGATGCAGGATTGGTCAGCATCTGGAAGCGGCAAGAATGCGCGAATTGGAATCCTTTTAGTTCATGGATTCACCGGGGCACCGCCATCGATGCGCCCATGGGGAGAGTTCTTTTTAGCTAAGGGCTACACAGTGCGAATTCCACTATTGCCCGGACATGGCACTAAACCTGAAGATCTCAATAAAGTTAAATGGCAAGAGTGGCCCGCCAAAGTTCAGAGCGAGTTAGAAGAGTTATTTAAGAGCTGTGATCAAGTATTTATCTGCGGTTTATCAATGGGCGGCGGAACAACTTTGTACGTGACAGAAAATAATAATGAACGTTTGAGTGGAATTATTTTGGTCAATCCAATGATCCATGTGCCTTTTATTTCGGCCCCGGTTGGATATCTATTATCGCGCTTCCAGAAACTGCGCACATCTGTCGGTAACGATATTAAGCGTCCCGGAATTACCGAACATGGTTATGACGCTTTGCCTACTCGTGGGATCCACCAACTGCTCATTATGTTAAAAATTACACGCAAAAATCTTGGGAAAATCACAGTTCCTGTGCAACTTTTCCATAGCGTTGAAGACCATACGTTGCCTGTATCAAACACTGAGATCATCATGGCTGGTTTAGGTTCAACCAATAAATCACGTATTGAACTGGTCAATTCGTATCATGTTGCAACTCTGGATTATGACCAGGAGTTAATTTTTCACAATTCTTTGACCTTTATCGAATCCCTCGCTACGAAATAGGCCACACCAATGACGCAATCCGCAGCATTACGCACTTTCCTTTGGTACAACAACAACTTAGAGGAAGCCCTCTCGTTCTATGCAGAAACTTTCGGTGATGGTTTTCTACTCCACAGCTCCAGCCGCCCCGAGGCCAATGGCAAGCTGATGACGGCAGAGTTTTCAATCTATGGTCATGAATTAATTGGGATGGGCTGGCCTGGCGGCCCAGAGTTCAATCCATCCATCTCATTATCCATATCGTGTGATGGTCAAGAAGAGACCGATCGTCTGTGGGATGCGATAACTAAGAATGGATCCGAAGGCCAATGCGGTTGGTGCGTTGACGCATTCGGAGTTAGCTGGCAAGTGAGCCCCAAACAAATGCATGATCACTTAGGAAATCCCGATCCCACGAAGTCTACTTATGCCTGGGCTGCTATGCGCGAAATGAGGAAGATAATTATCGACGATTTACATGAATAAGCGTCACTGGTGAACGATAATTTGAATATGCGAAGCAACCCTTATCGATGGTTGAAGAGTTTATTTCGTTCACATCGCGAACCACGCCTTGATCCTCTGGATAATTCTTTTCGCAGAATGCGATTTGGACAGAATGCAAGTGGCGGACTCAATGGCACCTTAGGTCGCCGGCTCGGCAACTACGAAAATCCGACTCCATTAGATCAAGAGGAGCTGTAAATGCTCAATCAGGAAAAACTACTGCTTCACATGGCATGGGCAAATCAACACGTCTTAGAAAAACTAGGTCAGTTAAATGACGAGGATTGGGAACTGCGTTTAACCAAAGATGATTGGACTGTACAAGAACTGGCCAACCACATTGTCCTTGCTGCTGGGGGATATGCGTATCGAGTAAGTGGGACAGCAGTGTCAACGGGATTCGATCAAAAAATGGTGCTACCACTGTCAGATCTGCAGAAGTACTGTGCTGCAGCCGATGAGATTTTAAGGATCGAATCGCACAAATCTGATGAAGTCAACACGTATGTACGTGACGGTAAAAATATTGATCGGTCGCGTTCAACGATTATATCGCAGTCGATTCACCATGCAACCGAGCACAGAGCACAGATCTCCGACACGTTAAAGGTTCACGGAATCCGAATTTTGGATTTAGATGAAATTGACTTATGGGAATTCTCGGATTTCGCGGGTGAAATAAATTTACCTGAATAATCGCGAACCAATTATCTCGACACCACGCTTAGAGCTTCATCACATTGCAGCTGATGAGCTAATTTCACTCTTTGAAAACCCTGAAGACACGTGGATCTATAGCGATAAGAGCTATACGAATCCTTATCGGGAGTTGATGGATGCCCCGGGACCTCTGGCTTGGCGGGTTCCACAAGTAAAAAAAGATAGTTCAGTTAATAGGTGGTTCGTCAGGTGGATTGTTGTGAAAGAGAGTGCTCAGATTATTGGCAGTACCAGTTTCCATGCAGCTCCTGATAAAGATGGAATGGTTGAAATTGGTTTAGGCATACATAGAAATTTCCATAACCAGGGGTACGGATATGAAGCTCTCAAAGGTATGTGGAGTTGGGCCTGCAAACATCAAGAGGTAAAAACACTCAGGTACACAGTCTCTGCAGATAACGCGGCGTCAGTTGCCTTAGTAAGAAAATTTGGTTTTATTCATGTTGGTCAACAGATTGATGACATCGATGGTCCTGAAGAAGTGTATGAATTGAGTGCGCAGGAGTTTAAAGGAATTTCTTAGAAGTGGACCGTACTGGGATCGAACCAGTGACCCCCACAATGTCAATGTGGTGCTCTACCGCTGAGCCAACGATCCTTGCTGTTGGGGAATCATACCCCACGATATTTGTCTATTAGCGGCCGAAGTCGTCCTCGATACGCTCAATATCATCTTCACCAAAGTATGTACCGGTCTGAACCTCAATGAAGATAACGTCACTAGTGCCGATATTTTCTATCCGATGCAGAACTCCGATTGCAATATCAGCAGTTCCACCAGCTTGTAGCTCAGTAATGTGACCGTCAATTGTTAAACGCGCAGAACCTGCGACGATAAACCAGTGTTCGGCACGTTTGGTATGGCGTTGATACGATAAACGCTTACCTGGAAGAACCCAGATGCATTTAACTTTATGAGAATCACTTTCTTGAAGGATTTCATATCGTCCCCACGGGCGCATTGACTCGCTCATGGGGTGCGCCTCTCTATAGCTCTGTCCTCACTCATGGAGGTCGGAACGGGATTTGAACCCGTGTAGAGGGATTTGCAGTCCCTTGCCTCGCCTCTCGGCCATCCGACCAATTACATGTTGCCTACTCAGAGCGGACGACCGGGTTCGAACCGGCGACCTGAACCTTGGCAAGGTTCCGCGCTACCAACTGCGCTACGTCCGCGAGGAGGCAAAATCTATCGTAGGTAGGGCATAAGCGCCAAAGTGGGTAGTAAATGGATAGCGTTCTGCTGTGAACAGCGGTGAAGCCAACTTCTGGATGAATGGGCGTTTAGCCACCGATTTGATTGAAATCTCTCACGATCCTGCCGCTTTAGATGATGGGGGATTCTGGGCAGTATCAACTACCTTTGAAGGTGGATTTACAGCAGCTAAATTTGCAACGGTTATGAGATCAGAGTTCCCAAGCCAAGCGTGGGAGCCCCTATCCGGAACGTGGGCAACATCAAAGAGTCACGATGATTACGTAGCGTACGTCAAGAAAATACAGCAGCATGTTTCTGAAGGTTGGGTTTATCAAGTTAATGCTTGCCGAGAGCTACGCCATGAGATTGATGCTTCGATAAATCTGCGTGGATTGTTTTCAGAGATCTTAAAAAACAATCCTGCCCCGTGGGCTACTTATTTGGAAATTCCCGGAATAAATATCGCATCGGCCTCACCCGAACTTTTTCTATCGCGCGTCGGAAACTATGTGCGTACGTCACCCATTAAGGGAACACAGTTGCCAGGTCAGACTCATTTCGGCGCGAAAGATATTGCTGAAAATGTGATGATCGTCGATTTAATGAGAAATGATCTAGGGGCGATATGTGAAAGTGGTTCAGTATCAGTTCCACGCCTTTTAGATTCAGAAGTCCATCCCGGGTTGGTGCATTTAGTCTCAGATATTGTAGGGGAGTTGAAGAGCGGCATTGGCTGGAGCCAAATTATTTCTATGCTTCATCCACCTGGTTCAATCAGTGGTGCACCGAAGTCTTCTGCGGTGTCGGTTATTGAAGCTAATGAAAATAAACGTGGTCCCTACTGTGGGGCTTTAGGTTGGGTACAAGGTGATGCCTGCGAATTATCCGTTGCCATTCGTATCTTTTTTAAAGATAGTGCATTGCGTTTTGGTACAGGTGCAGGAATAACCTGGTCTAGTGATCCGGATGCAGAATGGGAAGAGACTCAGCTCAAGGCGAAGCGTTTGATTTCTATCGCTGGTGGAGAACTCGTATGAAAATAATATTTAACGGTGAGCTCGTTGACATCAAAAACGCACCGTGCACAGAGACCGGTTGGCTTATTGGGGCTGGGATATTTGAAACTATTCGCACAATTGATGGTCAAGCGTGGGCATTAGCTCGTCATATGCAACGTGGATATCGCAGCTCTGGTGTACTTTCAATTGCGATGCCCTCACTAGAAATAGTAGAAGAATCCATCACTGAATTA
This sequence comes from Actinomycetota bacterium, assembly GCA_009702525.1. Classification (GTDB taxonomy): domain Bacteria; phylum Actinomycetota; class Actinomycetes; order Nanopelagicales; family Nanopelagicaceae; genus Planktophila. The sequence goes on along the minus strand of WLHW01000001.1, from coordinate 37,133 downwards.
CTTAAGACTGAACCACATGAAAATGGTTTGCTACGAGTTTCATTCGATAGGAGTGGTCAGTGGGCTGCAATTCATTTGCCGTATCGTCCTGTTCTCAACTCAGCTAACCTAGGGATTCATCCCGAGGTTCTAATTTCGCATGGTGAAACACTCAAGAGCTATCCATACGAACATCGTTTAGCTATTTTGGAAGAGGCCCATTTATTGGGCTTTGATGAAACGATTGTCAGCAACACCGAGGGAAATATCTGCGAAGGCGCAGTCTCAAATATCATTTTCTGTATCGATAGTGTCTGGTTAACTCCTCCAACAACTGATGGCGTTTTGCCTGGAATCATGCGCGAATTGGTTCTTGATCACTGCGATGTTCAGGTTCAATCGATTCCGCTCACAAGAATCGGCGACGTCAGCAAAGCAATTCTGCTCAGTAGTCTGCGTATCGCACAAGAGGTTCACGCCATTGCCGGCCGCCCATTGCAGCCATCACATGCCTTCGTTGATGAAATAAAGGCGATGGTCCGACTTCATTCGGTAGGCTAAGCACATGTCCACGATCAATATCACTGTAGATGGCAAGGCTCAATCGATTGAAAACGATCTACGCCCAACCCATCTATTTGCCGAACAGAAGGATATTGTCGTTGCCCGAATTAATGGTTCGCTCAAGGATCTTTGGACAGAATTAGTTGAGGGAGATGTTGTAGAGGGTGTATCTATTTCATCTCCAGATGGTTTGGCCGTGTTGCGACATTCGACTGCGCATGTCATGGCTCAAGCAGTTCAAGAAGTCTATGCAAACACTCGACTGGGTATCGGACCACCGATTAAAGATGGTTTTTATTACGACTTCGAGCCAACCAATACCTTCAATCCAGATGATCTTGTAAAGATTGAAAGTGCCATGCGCAAGATCGTTAAAGAAGGTCAGCGATTCCGACGTCGCGTCACAACTGAAGCTGATGCACTCAAAGAACTCGCACACGAGCCCTACAAATGTGAATTGATTGGTATCAAAGGTCCTGCCGGCGAGGAAGCCAGCGTGGAAGTTGGTGGGGCTGAGTTAACTATCTATGACAATTTGGGTCGTGACGGCAATCCAGTATGGAGCGACTTATGTCGTGGTCCACACTTGCCGTCTACAAAACATATTCCTGCTTTCAAATTAATGCGCACTGCTGCTGCATATTGGCGTGGCTCTGAGAAGAATCCCATGCTTCAACGCATTTATGGAACTGCCTGGCCATCACAAGATGAGCTCAATGGTTATTTAGAACTTTTAGCTGAAGCAGAAAAGCGCGATCATCGACGCTTAGGCACAGAGCTGGATCTTTTTTCATTCCCGGAAGAGATTGGCTCGGGTCTAGCAGTCTTTCATCCCAAGGGTGGAATCGTTCGGCGAGCGATGGAGGATTACTCACGTAAACGCCACGAGGATGAGGGTTATGAGTTTGTTTACTCTCCACATTTAACTAAGGCCGCACTCTTTGAAACATCGGGGCACTTGCAGTGGTACTCAGAAGGTATGTATCCACCGATGATTTTGGATGAAGAGCTGCATGCCGATGGCACTATCAAACGTGCTGGTCAGCAGTACTACATGAAGCCTATGAACTGCCCTTTCCATAATCTTATTTATCGCTCACGTGGTCGTTCTTATCGTGAACTTCCTTTGCGTTTATTTGAATTCGGAACCGTTTATCGTTATGAAAAATCAGGCGTTCTCCATGGCATTACACGTGCGCGTGGATTTACCCAAGACGATGCACACATTTACTGCACCAAAGAACAGATGGTAGGGGAGTTAGATTCACTTCTAACGTTCGTACTCAATCTTTTGCGCGACTACGGATTAGGTGATTTCTACTTAGAGCTATCAACTCGTAACCCTGAAAAATCTGTAGGTGAGGATAGTGATTGGGTAGAAGCAACAGAGGCTTTGCGTAAAGCTGCAACTGCACAAAACCTTGAATTAGTTTTAGATGAAGGTGGCGCAGCTTTCTATGGACCTAAGATTTCAGTCCAAGCAAAAGATGCAATTGGTCGCACGTGGCAAATGTCTACCATTCAGGTGGACTTCCAACTTCCTCAACGTTTCGAACTCGAATTCGCAGCAGCAGATGGATCTCGCCAGCGCCCGGTCATGATTCACCGCGCGCTCTTTGGTTCCATTGAGCGCTTCTTCGGAGTTTTAACTGAACATTACGCTGGCGCATTTCCACCATGGTTAGCCCCGGTGCAAGCTATTGGTATTCCTGTAGCCGATGCTTTTGCCGATTATTTAGCCGATGTCATTAAGCAGATGCGTAGCTCTGGAATTCGAGCCGAACTTGATAGCTCTGATGACCGTATGCAGAAAAAGGTTCGTAACGCCCAACTGCAGAAGATTCCTTTTATGGTGATCGCTGGCGAAGAAGACCAAGCGGCTAAGGCCGTGTCATTTCGTTATCGAAACGGTGAGCAAAAAAACGGCATTCCAATTGCCGATGCAATCGCTGAGATTAAAAAGATCGTCGCAGAACGCACTCAGGTGTGATGTATGAGTAATGATGGAGTGGGAATGCCTGATGACTGGCAACGGTTATGGGCGCCGCACCGGCTCGATTACCTTCGCGGGGAGAATCGCCCTTTAGAGGGCAATGACATCCAGTGCCCTTTCTGTCGTATCCCTCAGCTCAATGATGAAGAGGGATTAATCGTCTTTCGAGGCGTTCATTCATTTGTCGTGATGAACCTGTATCCGTACAACCCAGGACATCTTTTGGTATGTGCATATCGTCATGTAGCTGATTTAACAGATTTGAGTCACGAAGAACGAAATGAAATCTCTGAACTAACTGCACATGCCATGAAAACTATTCGAAAAGTATCTGCGCCTCAGGGTTTTAATTTAGGTATGAATCAAGGCGCAGTATCTGGTGCCGGAGTCGCAGAACATATTCACCAGCATGTCGTACCACGGTGGGGTGGTGACGCTAACTTCATGCCCATAATTGGCAAAACGAAAGTTTTGCCACAGTTATTATCGATTACACGAAGCGAGATCGCTGCAGCTTGGTAATTTCAAATAAGTTGCGCTAAATATTTTTCAACAACATCAAGACCAACACCTTTTTCAATCCACAAAGGAATCGCTGGAAAGAGAAGGCCCGCTGCAAATGAACCGGTCCCCATTGAGTGAATAATCTCTAAATACTCATCGCGAAACTCTTGCACTAACGTTTCATGTTCTGGTTCACATGCGCTATCACTTGCAGGAACTGTGCTGTAGTCAATGATGCGCATAGTTTCTAACGAGATAAGAGCGCACGGTAAGCCAGCTTCATCATGGAGAACTAAGTAAGGAGTCGCCATCTGATCAAAGACACGATTGGCCAGCATGACGGCATCGTCAAAGTCAGAAGTTGAATCGGCTAAATGTGTGACGACAACCATGCGAGGAGTCTGAAACTCATCCAGGCTCTGCCAGATATCTATCGTGGCCTGATCGATTCCAGTGGCTGGGTTAATTACGAATATTGCACAATCCGTTTCAGGATTGGCGCTTACCCCACACTGCCCACTCACGGCTTCGGCTACCGCGGCTGGATCGGCACTTGCGTGGCCATAGACGGCGATAGTCGGTCGGGATGCTTGGGTTTTCACCTGCTCAGCCTACGATGGGACCTGATGATTAGTCGTTCTTTGAAACCAGCGGTTACGAGATTAATAACACCCGTAGCCAGGTTCGCTCTGCGAATTGGCATTACGCCCAATGGGGTCACATGGGTAGGGGCGGTCGGAGTCGTTGTTTCGGCACTGTATTTCTATCCTCGAGGAGATTTTTTTGGCGGCACGGCGGTAATTTTTGTTTTTGCACTCAGTGATCTGTTTGATGGAACCATGGCCAGAGTTTCTCAATCTGGAGCTAGCGCATGGGGCGGCTTTTTAGATTCAACAATTGACCGCATAACCGATTCAGCGATTCTTATTGGTATCACGATTTATTTGATAGCCCAAAACGATGTATTGAGTTCTGTTGTTTTGGTGAGCTTAGTGACAGGAATGTTAGTTCCCTATATTCGCGCTAAAGCTGAGATCTATCAGATTGAATGCAGTGGAGGTATTGCAGAGCGCACAGAACGTTTAATGATTTCCATGTCTGCTATTGCCTTAGATGGATTGGGTCTTCCTTATGTTTTGGCATTCGGAATGTGGATCCTTGCTATCTTGGGTTTCACCACAGTTGTGCAAAGAATGCTTATAGTAAAGCGAGCCTTACGTTAAATGATGCAAACAATTTCAGCGTGGGGATATTTTATAGCGTGGCGCGTTCTGCGTTGGCTACCTGAAAAATTTGTTTACTCGAACGCAAATCGCATTGCAGACATAGTAACGAAGCGTAATGGTAAAGGCGTTATGCGTTTGCGCTCAAACTTAGCAAGGACGCAACCTCACATAACGGAGCTGGATTTGGATCTACTGGTCTACAAGGCGATGAGATCTTCAATTCGTTATTGGTGTGACACTTTCCGATTACCAGACTGGTCGGCTGCACGAATTAATGACACGGTCACTGCAACGAATGAATACCTCCTCCTCGATGCTATTGCAGCTGGTAAAGGGGCAATTGTTACTTTGCCACATGTGGGAAACTACGATCATGCGGCTGCTTATTTTTGCGGTAAAGGTGCGAAGATTGTTACCGTTGCTGAACACTTAAAACCTGAGGCGCTATTCAACAAATTTCTGGAGTATCGAGCAGCTTTTGGCATGGAAGCACTTCCATTAGATGGTCGCGTGCTTCCAACTCTTTCGCAGCGGATTCGATCTGGATGCGTTATTGCTCTAGCAGCCGATCGAGATTTATCGCGCTCTGGAATCGATGTTACATTTTTTGGTGGTCCCGCACGTATGCCGGCTGGGCCCGCTATTTTGGCCTTAAAAACTGGTGCGCCGTTAATTTGCGCCATGATTTCTTACACCGAAATCGGAATACACATCGACTTTTCTCTAGTCCCAATTCCAATGTCAGGCAGTGAGACTGAACGGATCGCACAGATTGTACAAAATAGCGCAGACCTCTTTGCTGCCGGTATTGCCGCCTATCCACACGACTGGCACATGATGCAACGGATTTGGATTGATGGCGATTTCAAGGACCGCGAATAATGCTAACTAAGAAACTGACAATTGGGATTGTTTGTCCTTACGGATGGGACACACCTGGAGGAGTACAAAACCATATTCGTGACTTGGCAGAATTTCTCATCACATCGGGCCATACGGTTTCAGTGCTCGCCCCCGCCATAGATGAATCAACATTGCCTGACTACGTTGTGAGTGCGGGCAAACCCATTTCAATTCCTTATAACGGCGCGGTAGCTCGAGTGTTATTTGGACCGATAGCTTTCAATCGCGTGAAGCATTGGATAAGCCAAGGAAATTTTGATCTTTTACACCTTCATGAACCTGCGATTCCATCAATTTCTCTATTAGCATGCTGGGCTGCTGAAGGTCCGATGGTGGGAACCTTTCATGCTGCAGCAAAACATCAAAAAGTTATCTATGCGATCGGACCTATCCTAGAACCTGCAATAGAAAAGCTTTCGGCCCGCATTGCAGTCTCTGAAGCTGCACGCCTAACACTGACGAACCATTTGGACACTGATGCTGTAGTTATACCTAATGGTATTTATGCGAACAGGTATGCCAACGGTACGCACCAAGAAAAATGGAGCGGCAACACCATTGGTTTTATTGGCCGCTTTGAGGAACCAAGAAAAGGTTTACAGGTTTTAATTGATGCGCTACCAATAATCGCCCGATTTGCACCCGACGTAAAAGTTTTTGTTGCCGGGCCTGGGGATCCAGAGGATGTAATCAAAGAGATTGATCCACAGTTACGCAAGCGTTTTGAATTTTTAGGGCGAATTAGCGAACAAGAGAAGGCAGATTTTATGTCATCCGTTGCTATCTATGTCGCGCCGAATACAGGTGGTGAGTCTTTTGGAATCATTTTGGCTGAAGCCTTGGCTGGCGGAGCGTGTGCTGTTGCCAGTGATATTCCGGCATTTGATTCCTTATTAGGTGGGGGAGAATATGGCGCACTCTTTGAATCTGAGAACTCAACGCACTTGGCTAAAGTAATTATTGATTTATTGCGCGATGACACCAAACGCGTTGAATTAGCCCGAGCTGGTAAAGCCCATGCTCAGATATTTGATTGGGAAGTAGTCGCTAAACAAATATTCTCTATCTACGAAATGGCATTAGTTGGCGGAGAAGGCGTTACTTTGGTTTCAGATAGCAGATCGTGGAATCGCTTTCTCAATCGTGATGAGGACAAAAAATGAGGTCAATTCTGCTAGTCATTTTAATTATCTTAATATGTGCTTGGTACCTATCTTTTTTAGCCACTCGCTTAGATCGCTTACATCACCGTGTTGAGACAAGCTGGGCCAATCTTGATGGCTTGTTGCAGCGAAGAGCTGCCATCGCGTTGGAGATCGCTCGTAGTGATTTTGCAGATCCAGCTTCTACATTGCTGCTGACGTCTGCAGCCTATCAAGCGCGCGAGGCGTCGGTACAGGATCGTTCTGGAGCCGAGTCGGCCTTATCCGGAGCTTTGGCTCTGTTACTTATCGATGGCCAGACTCATGCAAGCCCATCGGAGAAAACCTTGTTCGAAGAGTTAGCAGCCCTTACTACGAAAATTCGTATTGCTATCTCGATACACACCGATTCAGTCTCTTCAACCCAAGCAGTGCGCAAGAGAGTTGCGATTCGTCTCTTCCGTTTGGCAGGCACCGCACCCTTGCCAGTAACATATGAGTTTGAAACTGATGCGCTCTAGATTATTTATATTAATTGGCATTGCAACACTTTCTCTTTGCCTTGCAAGCTGTAGCACGGTGTCGTCAACAATCGGCAATCTCAAACCCAAGCACGTTGAAACCAACGTCCTGAGCGGTCGAGAAGGCGCTAATGGCAAAGTGCTTGCCGTCAAAATCGATGATACAAATATGGCGCACCCACAAATTGGTATTGAAGACGCCGATGTCGTCTATATCGAACAGGTAGAAGGCGGTCTCACACGCTTGGCTGCAATTTTTTCTTCTCGTCTTCCCACTGATGTCGGACCTATTAGAAGCGCGAGAATTTCGGATATAGAGATTTTAAGTCAATACGGACGAGTCGCATTTGCTTACAGCGGTGCTCAGAAGAAACTTCTACCGGTCATAGCAGCTGCTAATCTGCAAAATCTTGGCGCACAAGCGCAGCCACCAACGATTTATACCCGTGATGTCACCAGAGTGAATCCATATTCAATGGTCTTGCGCGCTGATCTTTTAATGGCAAAGATTATTGAAAAGGGTTATCAAGTTGATACTGCGAAAACAGTCGGGTGGAGTTTCGGCAAAGCACCAGATAATGGAGTGAGTACAACCACAGCGACAATGCATTGGCCAGCCGCTCGATATAGAGCTGATTGGTCAACAAAAGATGGATGTTGGTTACTTTTCCATAACTCGAATCCCAATGTGGTCAGAACTGGTAAACAGTTATGCCCTACAACTGTAGTTATTCAATTAGTTACAATTACAGATTCGGAGTATCACGATAAAGTTGGGGGAGTGACTCCATTTTCGAATACTGTTGGAAGCGGTAGTGGATTTATTCTTCGAGACGGTCAAACTTTTGCTGGCACGTGGGTTCGAAGTAGCGCAGCTGTTGGTACTACCTGGAGCGATGCACAAGGCGCGCCAATCCTTTTCGCGCCAGGCCAGATCTGGGTCGCCCTAACGGCTAAAGCCCCAGATTTCACCTATCCAATGCCGCAAGCGAGTAGCTCAGCGACAAAGTAGGATGGACCATCTATTAGAGCTCAGAAAATCGGAGAACGGCAATGGCTGAAGTAACAGGTACTGGACGAGTCAAGCGCGGCATGGCAGAGATGCTCAAAGGTGGCGTCATCATGGATGTCGTTAATGCTGAGCAAGCAAAGATTGCCGAAGACGCTGGCGCTGTTGCAGTCATGGCCCTAGAACGCGTACCTGCCGATATTCGCGCCCAAGGTGGCGTAGCTCGGATGTCAGATCCTGACATGATTGAAAAAATTCAAGCGGCAGTCTCAATTCCAGTTATGGCAAAGGCTCGCATCGGCCACTTCGTTGAAGCTCAAGTTCTACAATCACTAGGCGTCGATTACATAGATGAATCTGAAGTGCTTACACCTGCCGATTACAAAAATCACATCGATAAGTGGAATTTCACCGTTCCATTTGTTTGCGGTGCGACAAATTTGGGAGAGGCACTTCGCCGAATTAATGAAGGTGCCGCAATGATTCGCTCAAAAGGTGAAGCAGGTACTGGAGATGTTTCTAATGCCATGCAACATATGCGCGAAATAAATGGCGAAATCCGACGACTGTCATCTTTGCGTGAAGACGAACTATATGTAGCGGCTAAAGAGTTACAAGCCCCATATGAGTTAGTAAAAGAAGTTGCAGAAAAGGGCAAACTTCCCGTTGTTCTTTTCACTGCTGGTGGAATTGCCACACCTGCCGATGCAGCACTCATGATGAGCATGGGCGCAGATGGTGTTTTCATTGGCTCTGGAATATTCAAATCTGGTAATCCTGCGCAACGTGCTGCAGCATGTGTACGTGCAACAACATTTTGGGATGATCCTAAAGTTATTGCAGATGCATCACGCGGTTTGGGTGAGGCCATGGTCGGTATCAATGTCGCCGATCTTCCAGCGCCGCACCGCCTTGCTGAGCGCGGTTGGTAATCGAAAAAGTAAATGAAGGTTGGAGTACTCGCATTACAAGGTGATGTGCGCGAACATATAAGCGCACTCATCGCATGTGGTGTTACCCCAACAACTGTTCGCAGAGCCAGTGAGCTCGCTGCTGTTGATGCGCTTGTTTTGCCGGGTGGTGAATCAACCACAATCGCTCAGTTAGCCGAGATTTTTGGTTTATTTGAACCACTGAAGTCACGCATTGCCCATGGAATGCCTGTGTATGGATCCTGTGCCGGAATGATTTTATTAGCAGATGAAATTTTGGATGCTAAAGAAGATCAAAAAACATTCGGTGGTTTAGATATAACCGTAAGGCGCAATGCATTCGGTCGCCAAGTAGATTCATTTGAGTCCGATATTGAATTCGATGATGGTTCTAAGGAATTAATTCGCGCGGTATTCATTAGAGCGCCGTGGGTTGAGCGAGTGGGTAAGGATGTAGAAGTATTATCACGCGTAGATACGCATCCTGTGGCAGTCCGATCTGGACATCTACTTGCTACGTCATTCCATCCAGAACTAACTGCCGATCACCGTATTCATCGTTATTTTATTGATGAAGTAGCAAAGCCCGCATTGCAGAAGGTACAGTAGTTCGAGTCAAGGAAAAAGGAGTTCACCATGTCAGGCCATTCCAAGTGGGCGACAACCAAGCACAAAAAGGCGATTATCGATAGCCGACGTGCAAAGGTTTTCGCTAAGCAGATTCGTGCGATTGAAGTTGCAGCGCGAAACGGTGGAGCTGATATCGAAGGAAACCCAACTCTTTTTGATGCAATCACAAAGGCGAAAAAGTCCTCAATGCCTGCTGACAATATTGAACGTGCAATCAAACGCGGTGCTGGTTTGGAATTAGGCGCTGCGGATTATCAGACAATTATGTATGAGGGTTACGGCCCTAACGGTGTTGCAATCATGATTGAGTGTTTAACGGATAATCGAAATAGATCTTCCTCAGAGGTTCGCGTTGCAGTCACTAGAAATGGCGGTTCGATGGCCGATCCAGGTTCTGTTGCTTATTTGTTCAATCGTAAAGGCGTGATTATTGTTAAGAAGATCGAAGGCTTAACTGAAGATTTAATTTTAGAGGCTGTTTTAGATGCCGGGGCTGAAGAAGTAAATGATTTAGGTGAAGCCTTTGAAGTTGTCAGCGAGTCCAGTGATTTGGTAGTAGTAAGAACAGCGTTGCAAACCGCTGGTATTGACTACGAATCGGCTGACTCGTCCTTTTTACCATCGATGCAGATTGAGTTAGATGCCGATGGAGCCAAAAAGGTATTTGAACTCATCGATGCAATTGAAGAGCTGGATGACGTACAAAACGTCTTCAGTAACTTCGATGTTTCCGATGAGGTTATGGCGAGCCTGGACTAACTCTCTGGGTGAGAACCTTAGGCTAGAAGTCTTGAACTGAATGAGGAATCGGGTGACGCAATGCGAGTACTGGGAATTGATCCAGGCTTAACCCGTTGCGGAATTGGCATTGTTGAGGGAACTGTGGGTTCGCCACTCACAATGGTGGGAGTAGGAGTGATTCTTACTCCGGCAGAGTTGGCACTGGAGCAGCGACTCTTAGAGTTAGATCGACAGATAAATGAATGGGTTTCATTATGGAATCCTGATGTCATCGCTGTTGAACGTGTATTCGCACAGCACAATGTGCGCACCGTCATGGGGACCGGTCAAGCTGCAGGTATCGCACTTTTGATTGCAGCTAAGTGCGGAATTCCTGTCATGATGCATACGCCGAGTGAAGTTAAAGCTGCAGTGACTGGGTCTGGTCGAGCCAATAAAGCCCAAGTCGCACAGATGGTTCAAAAACTTCTTAACCTTGAAAGTATTCCTAAGCCCGTTGACGCCACCGATGCTTTAGCACTTGCAATTTGTAATATTTGGCGAGGCGCAGCGAATGCAAAAATTTCCGAAGCTCTAGCTGCCGAAAAGATTCGCTTAAAAGGTTTGCGTGCCTAAATGATTTCAATGCTCACGGGAACTGTTCGCGCGATTCATACCGATCGCCTGATCGTCGAGGTAGGCGGAATTGGGTTAAGCGTTCTAGTGAACCCAGCAACAAGTAATGGCGTTACTTTAGGTTCATCGGTGCAACTCTTTACATCACTCGTCGTACGAGAAGATTCACTGACATTGTTTGGTTTTCTCAGCGAACAAGCACGAGGTTTTTTCGAACTAGTTCAGACCGTATCTGGCGTAGGACCTAAGGTTGCGCTCTCTATTTTGAGCGTGCTTACGCCGGAAGATTTGGCTCGCGCCATCGCACAAGAAGATGTAGCGGCCATTGAACGAGTCCCTGGCATCGGACGAAAAGGCGCGCAGCGAATGATTTTAGAGCTCAAAGGAAAACTATCTGATCTTTCAGACTCTGATACATATAGAGGTCATCAACCTGCTTGGCGCGAACAGCTAACAAGCGCATTGGTATCTCTTGGTTTTTCTCCTAAGGATTCAGATCAAGCAATCGGTGCTTTAGTTAGCCGTTTGCAATCAGATGGTATCGATGCATCAACGGTAGCTATGAGTGATTTACTTAAGGACGCTCTCGCAAATGGAAAGAGTTCTCGTGGCTGACGATCGTTTAGTTGAGCCGACGATAAAAGGTGAGGAGTCGGCACTCGAACATGCTTTACGTCCCAATAATCTCAAGGAGTTTATTGGCCAACATAGAGTGCGCGAGCAGATAGATGTATTGCTTACTGCGGCACGACATAGAAATTCGCCAGCGGATCACATCTTATTATCCGGTCCACCTGGACTTGGTAAAACTACGCTCGCATTAATTTTAGCTAGCGAGATGTCAGCACCGATTCGAATCACTAGTGGTCCGGCGATTACACATGCAGGGGATTTAGCTGCAATTCTCTCTTCACTTGTTGAGGGAGAAATTCTTTTTCTAGATGAGATTCATAGACTTCCACGTCCGGCAGAGGAGTTGCTCTACTTAGCGATGGAGGATTTTCGAGTTGATGTTGTTGTAGGCAAAGGTCCTGGTGCAACTGCGATTCCACTCCAACTTCCGCACTTCACCCTTGTTGGAGCAACGACTCGCAGTGGCCTTTTAACTAGTCCACTTCGTGATCGTTTTGGTTTTACCGCTCACCTAGATTTTTATTCCGATTCCGAATTAGCTCAGGTAATTACGCGCAGCGCCGCTTTGTTAAAGATCGCCATTGACACAGATGCAGTCATTGAAATATCTCGTCGCTCTCGTGGAACTCCTCGCATTGCAAATCGACTTCTGCGCCGAGTTCGTGACTATGGCCAAGTTCAAGAAACGTCTGTGATTGATCTGCCTACAGCTCGAACTGCACTAGAGATTTATGAAGTCGATGAGATGGGCTTAGATCGTTTAGACCGTGCCGTGCTGACGGCTTTGGTGGAGCGCTTCAATGGTGGTCCTGTAGGTCTATCCACGTTGGCAATTGCAGTTGGTGAAGAGGTTGAAACGGTGGAGTCTGTGGCTGAGCCGTTTCTTGTCAGAAATGGATTTATGGCCAGAACCCCTCGAGGCCGAGTGGCTACAGCCCTTGGATACACCCACATAGGACGAACACCACCTTCTCAAATCGCCTCGCTTTTCGACACACCGCCAATTGATGCCTAGACTCTGCGTCTATGTCTACAACTAATAAACCAGTAAAGACGACTGCACGCCCAGCTCGTTCACTTGCCATCCTAGGCTTGGTGCTTATCGCCATGACCGGGCTCGTATTTGTCCAAGGTGCCACGTCAGTACGTTTAGGCCTCGACCTTCGTGGTGGAACTTCAGTAACTCTTCAACCCCGTATTGCACCGGGTGAGAGTGGAAAAGTTACTAACGAAGCGATCGATCAAGCAGTCTCTATTATTCGCCAACGCGTTAACTCTCTCGGTGTTGCAGAGTCCGAAGTTGCCGCGCAAGGAAGTGGTACCAATCGCCAGATTGTTATCTCAGTTCCAGGGGATACTGGACGACGCGTAGTTGAATTAGTAGGACAGACTGCCGAACTTCGTTTCCGACAAGTTTTAGCGCGCGCTGTATCTACTGGTGCAGTCGATGCAACCGCAACTCCAACGGCTGGTGTGAGCGCTGCAGTTAATGCAAAGTTTGCGGTTCTGGATTGTACAAAATCAGAAAACTTACAAGGCACTGGCGCTGATTCGCCAACCGAAGCGATTGCAGTCTGTGATCGCTCAGGAACCACAAAATACATTTTGGCTCCAGCTGAAGTTTTGGGACGTCAAGTTTCTAAGGCATCTGCCAGCATCGACACTCAAGGTGGTAGTGCGTGGTACGTAAACTTAACTTTTAACGGAGAAGGAACTAAGGCTTTTGGTGCGCTCACAGCTCGTGTGACCACACTTGCCGAACCATTGAATCAAGTAGCAATCGTTCTTGATGGTTTAGTTGTCTCTGCACCACGAATCAATGAAGCAATTCCATCTGGAAGTGCACAGATCACTGGTAGCTTCACGCAAGTTGAAGCACAAGATTTAGCTAATGTTTTAAAGTACGGCGCACTACCGCTGGCTTTTGATCGCGGTGAAGTGCAGCAAGTCTCACCGACATTGGGTGCTGACCAACTTAACGCTGGCCTTATCGCAGGTGGCTTGGGTCTTGGTTTAGTTCTTCTTTACTCCCTTCTTTACTATCGCGGACTCGGTTTTGTAACTGTGGGTTCACTCTTAGTTGCGGGTTCTCTCGTCTATCTTCTCTTCTTGCTCTTAGGAAAATGGATCGGATTTACTCTGACGTTAGCTGGAATCGCTGGTGCCATTGTGGCGATCGGTGTTACTGCTGACTCATTCATCATCTATTTCGAGCGTATTCGTGATGAAATTCGTGAAGGACGAACGCTGAGAATGGCCGTTGAAACTGGTTGGCAGCGGGCACGTCATACGATTTTGGTCGCCGACTTTGTCTCGATTATCGCTGCCGTACTTCTCTATTTCTTCGCAGTGGGAGGTGTGCGAGGTTTCGCTTTCACACTCGGTTTAACAACATTAGTCGATCTTATTGTTGTCTTTGTCTTTACTAAGCCACTTGTGACAATTCTTTCTCGATTGAATTTCTTCTCATCCGGTCATCGCTACTCTGGTCTATCGGCTAAGAGCACTGGAACCCTGCCCGTAGTAAAGGAGGCGTAATAATGTCAAAGCTCTCAGGTCTAGGTGGACGCCTCTATCGCGGTGAGACATCTGTTGATTTTATTGGTCGACGTCGTCGCTGGTACTCAATTTCAGCTCTATTTATTCTCGCATCGATAGGTGCACTAACTCTGCAAGGGTTACATCTTGGAATCGAATTTAAGGGTGGCTCGTCTTTCACCGTTAATAAGGCGAATGCTTCTATTGCAGATGCACGTGCAGCTGTAACTGCAACAGGAATTCCTGGGGAGTTAATTGTTCAAAATATTGGAACCGACAAGGTTCGTGTTCAAACTGTCGCACTTGATAATGCACAAAACAATGCAGTTCAAGATGCCCTTGCAAGTAAATTTGGTGTAACAACAGATTCAATCGATTCACAGATCGTTGGACCATCATGGGGTAAGGAAATTACCCGTAAAGCGCTGTATGGCTTATTCGGATTCCTTATCTGCGTCATGCTCTATTTAGCTATGGCCTTTGAACCTAAGATGGCAGTTGCTGCCATAGTTGCAGTAGTCCACGACGTTTTCATTACCGTTGGAATTTACGCACTTGTTGGTTTTGATGTTACGCCAGCGACAGTTATCGGTTTCTTAACAATTCTTGGCTACTCACTCTATGACACGGTTGTAGTCTTCGATAAAATTCGTGAAAATACTCGCACGATCACCGCTACGTCAAAGCAAACATATTCTCAGGCAACTAACTTGGCTGTGAACCAGACTATTGTTCGTTCCTTCAATACCTCGCTCATCGCACTACTACCAGTGGGGTCAATTTTGTTTGTAGGTGCTGGACTCCTAGGCGCTGGAACACTTAAAGATCTCTCTCTTGCTCTCTTCATTGGTTTAGCAGTTGGAACGTATTCATCGGTCTTCATCGCACCTCCTGTGCTTGCGCAGTTGCGCGAAAAGGAGCCAGCGATGATCGCCTTAGCTAAGCGAGTAAATGGTCGTGGGGCGGCTCCAGTTGTTGCCGCAGCAACCACAGTTGATCTAGAGGATCGACCACGTGGCCCACGTAATCAACCAAAGCGCAAAGGTCGCAAGTAGGGGTTTTTTTGTGGATACCTTGATTGCACCGGTCATTAGTGCGCTCAAGGAAAACCATGCCACAAGCAATGGTGCAGATGTCGAACGCGCCTTTGTTGTAGCTGAAAAAGCCCACGAGGGTCAGTTCCGCAAATCGGGAGAGCGCTACATAACTCATCCAGTAGCCGTCGCACAGATTTTGGCCGAACTTGGCCTTAACTCTGAGACCGTTATCGCCGCGCTCTTACATGACACAGTCGAAGACACGGCTTACTCGCTAAAAGAGCTGCGTCACGATTTTGGTGATGAGATAGCCAACTTAGTTGATGGCGTTACAAAACTCGATCGCCTGACGTATGGTCCAACCGCTGAAGCTGAGACCGTGCGCAAAATGGTTGTCGCTATGTCCAGAGATATTCGTGTGCTGGTTATTAAGTTAGCTGACCGTTTACATAATGCCCGTACGTGGGGTTTCGTCACGCATGAAAGTGCCGAGCGAAAAGCGCGAGAGACTTTAGATATTTATGCGCCGTTAGCCCATCGACTTGGAATGAACGCGATTAAGTGGGAGTTAGAGGATTTATCATTTGAAGTACTGGAGCCAAAAAAGTTTGAAGAGATTTCGCGACTTGTAGCAGAGCGCTCTCCGTCACGGGACTTACTAACTGCCGAAGTAATTGATGTCGTCACCGAGGATTTGGCCAAGGATGCTATCCACGCCACAGTGACAGGAAGAAAGAAACACTTCTTTTCGGTCTATCAAAAGATGGTTGTGCGTGGTCGAGAATTCAACGACATTTACGATCTAGTCGGAATCCGTGTGCTAGTTGATGATGTGCGTGATTGCTATGCGGTCTTAGGATCAATCCACGCCAGATGGTCGCCAGTACCAGGTCGATTCAAAGATTACATAGCGATGCCGAAATTCAATTTATATCAATCACTGCACACAACCGTTATCGGCCCCACCGGTAAAGCTATTGAAATCCAGATTCGTACCTATGACATGCATGCGCGGGCTGAATTCGGAATTGCAGCGCATTGGAAGTACAAGCAGGGCCACGAAAATAATGAAACGTCACCTGAAATGTTATGGCTACGTCAATTACATGAGTGGCAAAAAGAAACCGAAGATCCTTCAGAGTTTTTAGAGTCGCTGCGATTTGATTTAGGCTCGCCAGAGGTCTTTGTCTTTACGCCTAAAGGCAGCGTTGTCGCTCTGCCAGGGGGTTCAACGCCTGTGGACTTTGCTTTCTCCGTCCATACCGATGTAGGAATTAGATGCGCTGGAGCTAAGGTAAATGGGCGTCTAGTCCCACTTGAATCGCGATTAAACAATGGTGATGTCGTTGAAATTCTTACCAACAAAGGCGAGCACGCCGGGCCAAGTCGAGATTGGCTCAACTTCGTTCAAAGTCCACGTGCTCGATCAAAGATTAAGGCCTGGTTTAGCAAAGAGCGTCGCGAAGAAGCGATCGATGCCGGTCGTGAATCTATTGCGCGTCAGATGCGAAAAGCGGGTTTACCTTTACAAAAGATTTTTGCCGGCCATTCATTGTTAGAGCTTGCACATGAACTTCGTTATAGCGACATAGAGGGTTTGTATTCGGCAGTAGGTGATGGTCATGTATCGGCTGCATCGGTGATAGATAAGTTAGTCATAGTTCTTGGGGGAGAGGACTCGCATCCTGAACCAACGATGGATGTACTTCCAACTCGGGCAACGACTACTCGTCGATCAAGTAACGCTATCGATGTTGAAGGTACCGATGATGTTTTGGTTAAGTTGGCACGATGCTGCACACCAGTACCTGGAGATGAGATTATGGGTTTCATCACTAAAGGTAGCGGTGTATCAATTCATCGCACTGACTGTGTTAACGCGGCAGATTTACGTGAAAATCAATTAGATCGTGTTGTTAAAGTAAGTTGGCGTGCAGGAGCTGGTTCAGTATTTTTAGTCAATATTCAAGTAGAAGCGTTGGATAGAGCCTCACTTCTAGCCGATGTTACGCGTACGTTGTCTGAGCAGCATGTCAATATCTTGAGCGCATCGGTGAGTACGTCAAAAGACCGCACGGCTTTCTCACGATTTACTTTCGAAATGGCCGATGCAACGCACCTTGATGCAGTACTTGGAGCCGTTCGAAACATTGAAGGCGTCTATGACGTCAATCGAACAACGAACAACTAGTTAGTTAAACTCAGCTAAAGCTTTCTCAGCTTCGGCCAACCAGACTCGACGAGCAGCCGCTGATTCACTTGCCTCACTAGCCTTTTTAGCGTTTCCGGCAGCTAAAGATTTAGCGGCGATCTTTTCGTAGTTTTCAATCGAATCAGCGAGTTGTTTGACAACTTCACCTGCCCGCGCTTTCGCTGCCGGATCAGTTTTGCGCCAATTTTCTGCCTCTGCCTCTTTGATAACAGTCTCAACAGCGTGAACGCGCGCATCGAGTGCTGTTCGCTTATCACGATGAGTCATACCGATCTTGTTCCATGAATTCATGTGCTCACGTAGGGCTTTTTTAGCTTCGTCAAGGTGTGTAAATGGAACTAATGCTTCGATGAGAACAACTAACTCCTCACGCTTAATAAGGTTAGCGGCCATCGTTGTATCGCGCTTTTCAAGATCGGCATTCTTGGCAGTAAAGAATTGATCCTGGGCAGCCTTAAAGCGTGCCCACATCTTTGCATCATCACTTGGCTTTCCACGACCTGAGGCCTTCCAGGCATCCATAAGTGTCTTAAACTTTTTAGCAGTTGGCACCCACTCAGTTGACGTCGCAAGTGATTCAGCCTCAGCGATTATTGCCTTTTTAGCATCAGCGACAACGCTTTGAGTGGCTTCTAGTGCTGCAAAATGTGTACGACGGCGCTTATCAAATTTGTTGCGCGAGGATGAAAAACGCTTCCACAAGTCGGCATCGCTCTTCTTATCTAAGCGAGGCGCTGACTTCCACTCGTCCAGTAATACTTTCAGGCGATCGCCCGTAACTTTCCAACTTTCAGAGAGAGCAAGTGACTCTGCCTCTGCAACAATTTTTTCTTTCTCAACTAAAATCTGCTCTAGGCGTTCTTTCTTGGCTGCAGTTTCAGCCGCCTTTTTTGACTCATACGCTTCACGATGACCTTCGATAAGTGGCTCAATCTGTTCGACTGAGGCAGCTAGAGCTTCGAGGTCGCCAACACCATTGAGTTCCTTGACCTGTTCGCGCAATTTTTTTACGGCGGCATATGCATCAGAGGGAACTAGTGCGCCACTCTTGATACGGGCAGCAAGAAGTGCAACTTCTGCAGCCAACATCTCGAACTTGCGAACAAAATATGTGAGCGCTTCTTCAGCAGTCTTGCCGGGATATGAACCAACGGCAACTTCACCATTGCTGGTACGAACATAAACAGTTCCATCGTCGCCTACGCGACCAAAGGCTGCAGGATCTCCAATCAGCGCACTTGCTGCTGATGCTTGCATCATCGGATTAATCTCGGTCATGGTGGTGATCCTTTCAGCGCGTTGTTCGAAGTGAACGTCGCTATGTATTCGTTTGGCCTTACGAGTGCGAACTCATAGGGCGTGAAGTGAGCATTTCAACAGGGTAAAAGGTACCCTGTCTTTGCCTTGAGGCGTCAATTGCATGAAATAGGAGGTAGGCATGCTGGTTGAGTCATTTGCTGCCCCCATGTTTGCCACTAATTGCTGGGTTCTAGCCAGCGGTCCCGGCTCCGAGTGCATAGTGATCGACCCTGGAATGCCAGATGTGAGCCACCAGCTCTCGGCAATCCTTGACGAGTTCTCACTGAAGCCAGTGGCCGTTCTTGCCACTCATGGCCATGTAGACCATACATTTTCGATCAGACCAATAGCCGATGGCTACGACATCCCTGCCTACATTCACAGTCAGGATCGTGGAAGTTTGCTGCGCCCTGATCGCTGGGTCAGTCCAGAATTTGCTGCGACATTACAAGCGTTGGAGTTTGTTGAACCAGGTGATGTAAGAGAATTGCGCAATGGCGAGGTCATCGAGATTGTTGGTCTGCGAATCACGACAATCCACGCCCCTGGCCATACGCGGGGTTCGGTGATGTTTGAGGTGAACGAGGAAGTATTAGTCAGCGGCGATGTTCTCTTTGCTGGTTCCATTGGGCGGACCGATCAGCCGACTGGTTCTGCTAAAGATATGGATGAGACGTTGAGAAAAAAGGTGTTGCCGCTATCAGATCATTTGCAGGTGCTCCCTGGTCACGGAAGAACGACAACCATGGCACAGGAGCGCAAAAATAATCCTTACTTGAATTCGATTAAGGGACGTTACTAATGGCCGGGCAAAAGATTCAAGCACCTAAAGGTGTCAGTGAGTACATGCCACCACGTTCAGATGTTTTTGAGTTTGTTCGTGAAGCACTTATTGATCCAGCTCGTCGTGCGGGTTATTCACTCATGGAGCTTCCAGTCTTTGAAGACACAGAGCTTTTTACGCGGGGTGTAGGTGCATCAACGGATGTGGTTTCAAAAGAGATGTATACATTTACTGATCGCGGAGATCGTTCAATAACGTTGCGACCTGAAGGAACTGCGGGCGTTATGCGTGCGGTGATAGAGCATGGTTTAGATCGCGGCGCACTCCCAATCAAGGTCTGGTATTCAGGTGCATTTTTTCGCGCTGAACGCCCGCAAGCGGGTCGCTACCGTCAGTTCTATCAAGTTGGTATTGAAGCTATCGGTTTAGATGATCCAGCAATTGATGCAGAAGTAATTGCGATAGCTGACGCTGGTTTTAGAGCGATAGGTCTTACTAAATTTCGATTAGATTTAACATCACTTGGGGATTCCCAATCCCGTGCCGCACACAGAGTTGATCTATTGAAATTCATAGCAACTTTAGATCTGGATGAGGCGACCGCTGCCCGGGCTTCTATAAATCCTCTGCGCTTATTTGATGATAAGCGTGAAGAGATGAAGAATGCGATGGCTAAAGCGCCACTATTAATGGACTACTTAAGTGATGCATCACGCGCTCACTTTGAACAAGTAAAGAAATATCTGAACGTTTTAGGTATTTCATATGTACTTAATCCCCGTATGGTCCGCGGGTTGGATTACTACACAGGGACTACTTTTGAATTTGTGCATGAACTTCTAGGTGCTCAATCTGGGATAGGTGGTGGTGGTCGCTACGACGGATTAATGCAGGAACTTGGCGGACAAGAGCTATCTGGAATTGGTTTTGGTTTAGGCATAGATCGCGCAGTGTTAGCCGCTGAGGCTGAGGGAGTTATCTCCAATGAATTATTTGTCTCCGATTTACTGATTATTCCTCTGGGGGAGTTAGCCAAAGAGAGAGCACTTGTTATCGCCGCTGGACTGCGTGCTGACAATAAAACTGTCGAGATTGCCTTTGGTGATCGCGCACTCAAGGGAGCGATGAAAGCTGCCGATAAGAGCGGTGCGCGCTATGTGGTGGTACTTGGAGATTCAGAGATTGCCAGTGGCCATGTGGAGTTAAAAGAGATGAACACTGGTGCCACCGCATCGGTTAGGATTGACTCCTTAATCAATGAACTTTAGACATAGGAACCGTACCCACTCATGCTAAGAAGCCACGAAGCCGGATCACTGCGCACCTCCCATATCGGTCAGAGCGTTACTTTGGCTGGTTGGGTATCGCGACGACGCGACCATGGCGGTGTTGCATTCATCGATCTTCGTGATGCCTCAGGCTCGGTACAAGTAGTTATTCGTGATGAGAAGCTAGCGGGATCATTGCGCGCTGAATGGTGTCTTTTGATCACAGGTGAAGTTTTAGCTCGCCCAGATGGCAATCAAAACTCTGGAATTCCTACCGGTGATATCGAAGTTATGGGAGATTCAATCGTCGTCTTGAGTGAATCTGCACCTTTACCATTTCCAGTCGATAGCGGAAATGACTCAGATATCAATGAAGAGGTACGTCTTAAGTATCGTTACCTAGATTTGCGCCGTGAAAAACCTGCAGCGAATCTACGTCTTCGCTCAAAAGTTACATCAACGATCCGTCGAGTGATGGAGCAAGAAGATTTCCTAGAGATTGAAACACCTTATTTGACACGCTCAACACCCGAAGGTGCGCGTGACTTTTTAGTTCCCGTTCGCCTGCAACCCGGTAGTTGGTATGCGCTTCCGCAATCGCCACAGTTATTCAAACAGCTACTGATGGTCGCCGGTATGGAAAAGTACTATCAGATTGCCCGCTGTTTCCGTGATGAAGATTTCAGAGCAGATCGCCAACCAGAGTTCACGCAACTTGATATTGAGATGTCATTTATCGACCAGGAAGATATTTTGGCAGTAGCAGAAAAGATCGTCGCAAAAATCTGGCTCGAAGCCGTTGGTTACACCATTCCACTACCTTTGCAGCGCATGACCTACGCCGATGCTATGTCTCGTTATGGATCTGATAAACCTGATCTGCGCTTTGGTAATGAATTGACTGAACAGACTACGTATTTTGCACAGACAACCTTCCGAGTATTCCAAGCACCTTATGTCGGTGCAGTTGTGATGCCCAAAGGTGCAGCCTCTGCGCGCCGTGAATTGGATGCGTGGCAAGACTGGGCTAAAGCTCGTGGAGCAAAAGGCCTTGCCTACATTTTAATTAATGAAGATGGAACTTTAGGTGGACCGGTCGCTAAAAATCTCTCTGAACAAGAGTGTGCTGGAATTGCTGCAGCAACAGGGGCAGTTGCCGGGGATGCAATATTTTTCGCAGCAGGGGAGCGCGTGGCATCTCAGAATTTATTGGGAGCTGTGCGATTAGAAATTGGAAAGCGTTGTGGATTAATCACTCCAGATAAGTGGGAGTTTTTATGGGTGGTAGATGCACCTATGTTTGAGCCAACAGATAATGGTGGTTGGACTGCAGTGCACCATCCATTTACCGGCCCTAAGCCGGAGTTTGCATCTACATTTGCAAGTGATCCAGCAAGTGCATTGGCTTATGCCTATGACATTGTTCTCAATGGAACCGAACTTGGTGGTGGATCGATAAGAATTCACGACCGTAACATGCAGAAAGATGTTTTCAGCGTAATCGGATTAAGTGATGAAGAAGCCACAAGTAAATTTGGATTCTTACTTGAAGCTTTCAACTATGGCCCGCCTCCACATGGTGGAATCGCTTTAGGTCTTGACCGTGTGTGCGCACTATTAACGGGCTCTGACTCCATTCGCGAAGTTATTGCTTTTCCAAAGACTGCAAGTGGAGGCGATCCATTAACTGGTGCGCCTACTCCCATTACTGCGGCGCAACGTAAAGAGAGTGGCATTGATGGCGCACCTAAGACCGGGCCTCAGGTAGGCTAGGCATATGGGTCCAGGTGGAATTGCAACGATAATTGCCAGTTGTGGCCTGCTCATTATCGCCATTGCTATTGCCTATGTTGTCATTCGCGTAGGCCGTTTTATCGATGAGGCCAAGGTCTCGCTCAAGTCACTGACCGATGAGACCGCACCATTGATTGAAGAAGTTCACACAACTGTCTCTCTCGTTAATGGACCGCTCAAGAGCTTCAATCGGATCACGAAAAATGCCGAAGATTTGTCGGACAAAGTAAATGAGACGGCACACTCTTTTTTAAATAAAAATGGTTCGGCGGTTAAGGTCGCTGGAGCGCTTTTATCTGCAGCTTCGGCTAAAAAATCTCGTGCCAAGAAGAAGGCTGAGTGATCCCCAACTGTGGAATCCGCCGAGATCCGTGCGCGCTGGCTGCGCTTTTTCGAGTCTGAGAATCGCCAGGGTCTAACTCACACAGTTGTACCGTCGGCCTCTTTGATAGCCGATGACCCAAACTTATTACTTGTTAACGCTGGAATGGTTCCTTTTAAGCCTTATTTTCTCGGTGAAGTCACTCCGCCATATTCGCGAGCAACCTCAGTTCAAAAGTGTGTTCGCACATTAGATATCGATGAAGTTGGCAAAACAACTCGGCACGCCTCGTTTTTTCAAATGTGCGGAAATTTTTCGTTCGGTGATTACTTCAAAGAAGGTGCGATTTCGCTAGCGTGGGAGCTCTTGACCCGCCCAACTAATGATGGTGGGTACGGATTCGATCCCGAAAAATTATGGATCACTGTTTTTCTAGATGATGACGAGGCTGCCGATATTTGGCACAAGAAGATTGGTGTACCTAAAGAACGAATTCAACGCATGGGTATGGGAGATAATTTCTGGTCTATGGGCGTACCTGGTCCATGTGGTCCCTGTTCAGAGATTTATTATGATCGCGGCCCCGCATACGGAGCAGACGGTGGACCTATTGCCGATGAAAATCGTTACATGGAAGTATGGAACTTAGTATTCATGCAGAATGAGCGCGGAGCTGGTAGCGGAAAAGATGATTTCCCTATTCTAGGAGAACTTCCCGCTAAGAGTATTGATACTGGCCTTGGCTTAGAACGTATGGCTGCGCTGCTACAGGGCGTTGAGAATATTTACGAGATCGATACAACAATGCAGATTTTAATGAAAGCATCGCAATTAACTAGCGTGAAATATGGAACTAATCCTAAATCCGATGTTTCTTTACGTGTTATCGCAGATCATGCACGCACATCAGCGATGCTCATTGGCGATGGAGTCACTCCAGGCAATGAAGGTCGTGGGTATGTTTTACGTCGCATGATGCGACGTACTATTCGAAATATGCGTTTGTTGGGTTCGATGGATCCAATCATGTCCGAACTTACAGTTGCCGCTATTGGTGCTATGGGACCCCAATACCCAGAGCTTATAAGTGATAAAGCGCGCATACTTTCAGTGAGTGTTTCAGAGGAAGAAAGTTTCTTACAAACACTTAAGAGTGGAACGACAATTTTTGATGTTGCAAGTGCGGGTCTAAAGAAGACCAAGAGCGCAATTCTTCCTGGGGCGGATGCTTTCAAACTTCACGATACATATGGATTTCCATTTGATTTAACGTTGGAAATGGCGCGCGAAGAAGGTCTTGAGGTCGATGAAGAAGGCTTTAGGCGCTTAATGAAGGAGCAAAAAGATCGCGCTAAAGCCGATTCACGGGCAAAGAAGAGCGGCCATGCCGATGTAAGTGTTTATCGAAGTGTTGTCGATGCTAGTGGTAAGAATGAGTTTGTTGGCTACTCCCACACGTCTAGTGAGGCTTCAATCTCTGCAATTCTTATGGATGGCATGTTGGTACAGAGTGCACAAGAAGGTGATGAAATTGAAGTGATCTTAGATCGCACACCTTTTTACTCTGAAGGTGGTGGTCAGCTCGCAGATGGTGGTCTCATCACTTTTGGTAACGGTACTAGCGTTGAGATTGATGACGTTCAAACCCCAGTTCCTGGCATCTTTGTTCACCGCGGTCGTGTGATCCACGGTGGATTTGAAGTAGGCAGTCAAGCGTTAGCCACTATCGATGTAGAACGCCGTAATGCGATATCTCGCGCGCACACCGCAACACACATGGTGCATAAAGCCTTCCGTGAAATTTTGGGGGAGACTGCGACACAAGCAGGCTCTGAGAACTCACCCGGTCGTTTTCGTTTCGACTTTCCAGCTACTGGCGCAGTTCCAACCAGTGTTCTCAATGATGTTGAAGCACGAGTGAACGCGCTTCTTCTAGATGATTTACAGGTGCGGGCCGAAACCATGACACAGGCACAAGCTAAAGAAATTGGTGCAATGGCACTCTTTGGTGAAAAGTACGGCGATCAGGTACGCGTAGTCAGCGTAGGAGACTGGGCCCGAGAACTCTGTGGAGGTACTCACGTTTCTGGTTCTGCACAGCTTGGCGTAGTTAAACTTTTGAGTGAATCCTCCATCGGAGCGGGAGTGCGACGCGTAGAAGCACTTGTTGGAGCCGATGCTTATAAGTTCTTAGCGCGCGAACACATTCTTTTAAACTCTCTCACTGAGATTATTAAAGGCGCACGTACAGAAGAGTTACCAGAGAGAATTTCAGATCTTTTAAATAAGATGCGAGACATTGAGAAAGAGTTAGACACTGTTAGATCTGCTCAAGCCTTCGCACAAATCGGTGAAATCGCAAAGACATCAACCGTCATAAATGGTGTCACCGCAACCCTAGCCACACTCAGTGATGGCATTTCTGGTGAAGATCTTCGTAAGATTGCACTTGAATTGCGCGCAAAGGCCGCAAAGTCGGTAGTTGCCCTCATCAGCGTCAATGATGGCAAACCTGTTTTAGTCGCAGCTGTCAGTGATGAGGCGCGGACACATGGGCTTAAAGCTGGAACTCTCGTTAAAGTTGGCTCCGCAGTACTCGGCGGCGGCGGCGGCGGTAAAGATGATTTCGCACAAGGTGGCGGCAGTAATCCAGACAAGGCACAGGAAGCGCTTGCCGCTATTTCTCAATCAATTAAGGGATAGTCCGCCTAATGCAAAGAGGTCGCCGATTAGCCTTCGATTTCGGTGACGTACGCATTGGCGTAGCAGTATGTGATCCAGATGGAATTCTCGCCTCGCCACTGATTACATTAAAGACTAGTGATAAAAACCTTTCAGTTACGTTGCATAATTTATTTGAGGAATGCAAACCTATCGCTATCTATATAGGTAAGCCATCGAACATGGATGGAAGCAATGGAAGCGCAGTAAGTAAAGTGGAGATTTTTGGACAACTCATCGCAACGATTACTGATACCCCTATTTCTTTTATTGATGAGCGCATGTCAACTGTGAGTGCAGCCAGAAGCATGCGTGAATCTGGAGTATCGGCTAAAGCTGCCAAATCACGGATTGACCAAGCTGCCGCTGTGGCAATTCTAGAGTTTGCTTTATCAATTGAGAAGAATCAACCATGAAGATTCGACCGCTGGCGTATGCGCTCATATTTATAGCCTTACTAACGTATGGACTTCATCTTGGTCGCGTTAATAGTGCTGGAGTGGCCAATTTTCAAACGCGACAGCTCCAAGAAACAGATCCTGAAGTTACGGTGGAGATACCAACTGGCGCTACTGGAAGTGATATTGCCAAGATTTTATTTGATGCTGGTGTTGTGAAATCATCCCAAGCATATTTTAGAACCGCAGTTGCAGATATTCGTTCGCAGAAAGTTGCACCCGGTGCACATCGATTAACGTTACGTCTCTCATCCCAACAAGCGCTGAATCAACTTCTAGACTCGGCAAGACTTGCGAATATGATCACAATATTTGAAGGCGAGTGGAAGAGTGAAGTAGCGTCATCATTAGTCACATTTGGCTTCACGAAAAGTGAGGTTCAATCTGCCTTTAAAGCGCTGGAGCTGCCGCCAGGTTTCAAGAGCGCTGAAGGTTTGCTATTCCCTGCTCTCTACAGCTTCCCATCGGGGACATCGGCTACAGAAGTTGTGAACCGCTTCGTTGCGCGATTTGAAAATGAACCAGTGGCCCAAGAAATTCTCGCTGCGAAAGGTACATACTCCCCATTACAACTTTTAACTATCGCCTCGATCGTTCAATCTGAGGGCGATAACGCTGATTTCGCTAAAGTTTCACGGGTGATAAGAAATCGTTTAGAAATTGGAATGCCCTTGCAGATGGATTCCACGGTTCATTACATCAAAGGCGTCAGGGGTCAGATATTTTTAAGTACGACATCGACTCTGATCGCTTCTCCTTACAACACTTATAAACATTACGGCCTGCCACCCGGGCCTATTGGTAACCCTGGGGCTCTGGCTATGACAGCAGCGCTGCATCCGGCCGAAGGGGATTGGCTCTATTTCATTACCGTTGCACCAGGAGATACACGTTTTACTCGATCTAACTCCGAATTTGTCACATGGAAATTCTTGTATGAGAAAAATCGGAAAGCTGGTGCATTTAAATGATCAAAGCAGCAGTACTTGGCTCACCTATAGCTCATTCATTAAGCCCGCTTCTTCATCAGCTCGCGTATAGGGAGTTAGGAATCTCTGGCGAGTACTCAAAGCTGGAAGTGCCCTCCGGAGAACTTTCCACATTTCTAGCGTCTCTAGATGATTCCTGGACAGGTTTTTCTCTCACCATGCCGCTGAAAGAAGAGATTGTAGATTGTGTCAATAATGTAAGCCCCCTGAGTAAAAAGATCCGAAGTGCGAATACTTTGTATCGAACGTCTGGAGAGTGGAATGCGACTACAACGGATGTCTCGGGTTTTATAGATTCATTGCAAAGCCACGGAGTGGAAATTTCTGGAAACGTTGTAATTATTGGCGCTGGAGCAACTGCGCGTGCAGCTGCGGCTGCCTGTGATGCTTCGGCCTCACACATTACGATCATGGCACGATCTTCTCGTGGAGCCGATGAGATTTTTGAGAGCGTAGATTCGACCGAGATGAATTTTGTCTCCTGGGGGGATGAGGAATCTATTCAGGCCGCGCAGTTGATAATCAGTACTACTCCGGAAGGTGCAACGGATTCACTTATCCAAATTTTCCCAACCAAACCAGATGGAATTTTCTTTGATGTTTTGTACAAACCGTGGCCCACACAAGCACTAGCTACTTGGCAAGCTAAAAAGGGCCAGGTTATTGATGGATTAGATTTGTTGATACATCAAGCGATATCCCAAGTAGAGATATTCGCTGGATTGTCGGTAGATAGAACCCCGATGGCCCAGCTGATGCGAAAAGCTGCTTTCGAGGCGTTGAGTTCATCCACATAGGAATTCCAACTCAGCACAACGCAACTAATCTTTCGAGGTGATAGCCCTCGCTATATTTGCTCTACCCATATGTATTGCCGATGTCACGTACCATCGGATCCCAAATATTTATCTTGTTTGGATGCTCTACATCATCGGCGTAGAGCGCACTTTCAACGGATTTACCTCAATCAACACATTCATCTGCGCAATCATCGTGTTGTGCCTTCTCTATGCTTTAGCGGGAATAGGTATGGGGGATATCAAGTTACTTCTGCTCGTATGCCTAGCTGTGGACTTTCAGGTGATCGTCCACTTGTGGGTTTTTATTTGTGCAATCTTTGCATGTGCCTCGATTATGGTGCTGCTTGAGTTTCTTCTTTCGGGGCGGATTCGACGCGAGATTGCACTGGCACCATCAATTTTCATGGCAACTGCGCTCTATTTAGGCGCGAGAAGCAGTGGATTTCTGCAAGAATATGCACATGCGTTGGTTAACAGCTGGTGAATCTCATGGTCAGGCCCTTAGTGCAATTGTGGAAGGGATTCCTGCAAGCGTTGCTGTGACTACCGCTGACATCGATTATCACCTACAGCGTCGCAGGCTCGGTGCTGGTCGCGGTGCACGTCAAACTTTTGAAGCTGACAAGGTCACAATTCTTGGCGGAGTGCGACATGGACTCACACAAGGTGGACCGATCGCCATTCAAATTGATAATTCAGAGTGGCCTAAGTGGGAAAAAATCATGTCGGCTGACCCTGTCCCTCTGGATGAAATCAAAAACCTGGCACGCAATGCTCCATTGACACGTCCCCGTCCAGGTCATGCAGATTTAGTAGGGATGCAGAAATACGATTTAGATGATGCGCGACCTATTCTGGAGCGAGCTAGTGCGCGCGAAACAGCTGCCCGTGTGGCACTTGGTGCGGTTGCTCGAAAGTTTTTAGAACAAAGTGTCGGAGTCACAATTCTTAGTCATGTGTTATCAATTGGGTCAGTACGTGTTCCAGATGATTCACCACTTCCTTCATCTGTTGACATGCAGCGCATAGATAGTGACCCGGTTCGATGTGCGGATAAGTTAACGAGCGAGCGCATGCTCGCAGAGATTGATAGCGCCCACTCTGATGGAGATACATTGGGTGGAGTTGTTGAAGTTTTGGCCTTCAACATGCCACCTGGCTTAGGTTCACATGTTCATTGGGATAGACGTTTAGATTCTCGTCTAGCTGGTGCAGTCATGGGTATTCAGGCGATCAAGGGCGTAGAACTTGGCGATGGTTTTGCAACGGCGCAACGCCGTGGCTCACGCGCTCATGATGAAATTGAAAAAGACTCCCATGGCGCCATAGTCAGACGTACCGATCGTGCTGGTGGCACTGAGGGTGGAATGTCTAACGGTGAAATCCTTCGTGTGCGCGCAGCGATGAAACCGATTTCTACAGTACCAAAGGCGCTCGACACAATTGATGTTGCAACTGGCGAGGCAGCTAAAGCTATTAATCAGCGTTCAGATGTATGCGCTGTCCCAGCAGCTGGAGTTGTAGCCGAGGCGATGGTTGCACTGGTTTTGGCGCAAGCAGTTCTGGAAAAATTTGGTGGCGACTCAGTCGGGGAGACTCGTCGTAACTTTGAAAGTTACTTACTGAATCTCAATTTCAAGTAGTAACGATGCCACAATTTATTTTGATGGGTCCGCCGGGAGCTGGCAAGAGTACGGTAGGAAAAGCTCTTGCCCGCCACCTTGGTCTCCGATTCGTTGATACCGACATTGTGATTGAAGAAAAATCTGCAATGAAGATCTCCGATATTTTTATCTCCAAGGGTGAAGATTTTTTTAGAGAAATCGAGTTCGAGGTACTTCAAGAGTGCATCGTTATTCCCGAATGCGTTCTCTCGCTCGGTGGCGGGGCGCCTATTTCAGAGCGTGCCCAAGCACTACTTACAACCACTGATTCGCATCGTATTTTTCTAGATGTCTCACTTGCTATTGCCGCAGCACGAGTAGGTTTCAATCGGGATCGCCCATTGTTGCTGGGCAACCCTCGCGCCCAATGGCAAGAACTCAATGAAGTACGGCGCCCTATTTATGAGCGTTTAGCAACTGCAGTTGTTAAAGTTGAGGGAAGCAGCGTGAAAGAACTAGTAGCTCAGATTGTTGAGGCCACGAAGTGAAAATTATTACGGTAGATGCCGAGCGAAGCTATGACGTAATCATTGATTGCGATTGGAAGAGCGAAATTCTGAAGCTCGCAAAGAGCCGCTCAAGAGTTGCAGTTATTTACTCCACTGCGATGCGTGATTCAATTCGATTTGACGCTGACGTTGATGCAGAGTTCCATTTCTTTGAGGTAAGTGATGGTGAGGCTGCAAAGAATATTGCAACCGTATCGTCTGTATGGAATTGGTTAGGTGCAGCCGGATTTACACGCTCTGATTTAGTTATTGGTATCGGTGGTGGAGCAATTACGGATTTGGCTGGCTTTGCGGCGGCAACCTGGTTGCGAGGTATTGATTGGATTGGCGTTCCCACCAGTGTTGCAGGAATGGTGGATGCTTCGGTTGGTGGTAAAACAGGGATCAATAGTGACTATGGTAAGAATCTTATTGGGGCTTTTTATTCGCCGCTTTCGGTCATTATCGATTTTAGTTGGCTTAAGACTCTCTCTGATCGTGATTTTGCCGCTGGACTAGCTGAGGTAATTAAGTGTGGATTTATCAGTGATGTAGAAATTCTGAAAGTAATTGAAGGTCACAGTGTGGAATCTTTACGCCCACAGTTGCACCTGGTTGACCAGTTAGTCTCGCGTTCAGTGCAAGTGAAAGCCGATGTCGTGGGTTTGGACTTTAAAGAGAGTTTCGCTCGTGAGGTACTCAATTACGGCCACACGTTGGGCCATGCTATTGAGATTCATTCTCGATATTCATTGCGCCATGGTGAAGCCATTGCAATAGGTTTGGTCTATGCATCAGAACTTGCGCACGCTAGGGGTTTGATTGATTCGGCTGTTGTCGATCAACATCGTCGGCTTTTGTCCGCGTTGGGTCTACCCATCACCTATGAATCAAGCGCTTGGCCAGCATTATGGCCTCTTCTTGCATTGGATAAGAAAAGTAGAGGCTCACAACTTCGCTTTGTTGTATTAACCGCCCTAGGAGCAACCATGCGAGTAGAGGATCTTAACGAGGGCGAACTACGTAGCGCTTATGAGAGAATTAGCTCATGAAGATTCTTGTAATCAACGGGCCTAATCTGGCCCGACTCGATATTAGAGACTCATCAATTTATGGTGACCTCAACTATGCCGAACTCAAGAGCCTTATTGAAAACGCTGCCTCGACACACGGCCTCGAAGCCGATGTCCGGCAAAGTGATGATGAAGCAACAATTATCGGTTGGCTTCATTCTGCAGCTGATGCAAAGACACCGGTCATTATTAATCCTGCAGCTTTCACACATTATTCATATGCAATACGTGATGCTGCCGAACTATTAAAAGCCCCCCTTATTGAAGTGCACCTATCAAATCCAATGGCTCGTGAAGAGTTCCGTCACACATCGGTGATCTCTGGCGTCGCGCATGG
This sequence comes from Actinomycetota bacterium, assembly GCA_009702525.1. GTDB lineage: Bacteria > Actinomycetota > Actinomycetes > Nanopelagicales > Nanopelagicaceae > Planktophila. Next base: position 5,957 of record WLHW01000001.1, on the reverse strand, counting down.
AACTATCGGCGGTTTCGGTCCTAACTCCTATGTTTTAGCGATTATTGCGATGAAGAACCTGCTCAGCGGGGCGAACTGAGCACATAGTTTTAGCAGGTATCCTTACTACCTTGCCATCACAGCAGGTGGCCGATTTACTAATTATCCGACTGGAGTTCAATCGTGGCAACAACAGCTGATCTCAAGAATGGCATCACACTAGATATCGAAGGCCAACTATGGAATGTTGTTGAATTTCAGCATGTAAAGCCAGGTAAGGGTCCAGCTTTCGTTCGTACAAAGTTGAAGTCGGTTCTTACTGGCAAAGTAATCGATCGAACTTTTAACTCAGGAGTTAAGATCGATATCGAAATCTTAGAGAAGCGCGATATGCAGTTTCTTTATAAAGAGGGCGAAGACTTTGTATTTATGGATTCGAAAACTTACGATCAAATGACTATTTCACAGGCCACTGTTGGCGATATGGCTAATTACATGCTAGAAAATACTGACGCTGTTGTAGCGGTACATGAGGGCAATCCGCTCTATATAGAACTAGCGGCTTCAGTGCCGCTCAAAATTACTTACACTGAGCCAGGTATTCAAGGTGATCGATCATCGGGCGGAACGAAGCCGGCTACTGTTGAAACTGGAATTGAAATTCAGGTTCCACTTTTCATCAAGCAGGATGAAGTGGTCATGGTCGATACTCGCGATGGGTCGTACCAAGGTCGCGCTAACTAGTGTCGGCCCGCAGTAAAGCTCGAAAGGCCGCGTTAGATTTACTCTACGAGGCCGATATTCGCGGGACCAATGCTCTTGCAACCCTCACACTGCGCGATGTAGTTGGAGAGGGTCCGGATGCACGGCCTATCCGCGATTACACAAGGGAATTAGTAACTGGGATTAGCGAGCATTACCGAAAGATTGATGAATTAATCACGACATATGCACAAGGTTGGGACATGGATCGCTTGCCCGCAGTTGATAGAAACATCCTACGTTTGGGTATTTATGAGATTTTATGGGGAAACAATATTCCAGATGCAGTAGCAATTGATGAGGCACTTGATTTAGCTCGCGAACTGTCAACGGATGACTCAGCTGGGTTTATCCATGGCGTTTTAGGCCGGATAGCCTCAATCAAAGATAGTTTAGCTATCTGAAGTAACAAGAAGTTTATTGGTGTTAAGCATTTGTATAAGAGCCTCGCAACTACTTCCCATAGCTAAAGCAAGTGACTCGATATCACTCGTGCGCAAAGAGAGAACCTCGCCATTCCAGTCGTCTCTCTTTTGAACAATACCTGCAACAAATGTTGTCAGAATCCGAAAAGCCAACTCCGAATGATTAGTTGCCAGGTGATCCAGACCAAATGAATGTAACCGGCGAAGGTCGATCACAACACCACCCAGGGTGTGCTGATTGATGATGGGTTCGGAAAGTAGATATGCCAGTGGAACCTCGTAAAACTCTGCGATTGCGATTGCCTTCTTCACACTCAATGATCGGTCGCCGCGTTCATACGAGCCAAGCACTACTGCTGGAATGCGACCACTGCTAGCGATCTGTACATCGCGAAGCGATAGATTTTTGCTTAAGCGGATAGCGCGGAGACGATGTGAGATTGAATCCATAGTCGGGGTGGTCATAGCGTTGAGCGTAGATGGGCATGGCGGCCTAGGATTTCGATATCCACAGTGTGAGGGAGTCGGTGCTATGATCGCGCTTGCATCCTTTAACGACCCATCCTGTGAGATGGGGAAGGAGATTTACTATGAGTATTGCCCTGTCCGCATCGGATATCTCGCGTGCGTTGACCCGTATTTCCCATGAAATCGTTGAAAAAAACCAAGGCGCTGAGAACATCACCTTGCTTGGAATTCCTACGCGAGGTGCTCACCTAGCGATCCGAATCGCGCAAACGATCTCAACCATCGAAACTCGCGAAATCCAAGCCGGAATGTTGGATATCACAATGCATCGCGATGATTTAAGAATGCGCCCGCTTCGAGCAATCATGTCCACGACTATTCCCAGTGTTGGCATAGAAGGTAGGGATGTTGTTCTCATCGATGATGTTCTGTACTCCGGTAGAACGATCAGAGCGGCGCTAGATGCTCTAGGTGAGCTTGGACGTCCACGCTCTGTTCAACTGGCTGTACTAGTAGATCGTGGCCATAGGGAGCTTCCAATTCGAGCCGATTTCGTTGGTAAAAACTTACCGACCTCATCAAACCAATCAGTTCGTGTGCACCTGGTTGAAATCGACGGAACAGATGAAGTGCTCATAGAAGGGGAGGGCTAAACCATGCGGCACTTACTCTCAATCTCAGATCTTAATAAAAGCGATGCAATTGTAATTCTGGATACAGCAACTGAACTTGCTCGAGTCAGTGATGGGCAAGTTAAGAAACTTCCTACACTTCGTGGACGCACAATTGTTAATCTCTTTGCTGAAGATTCAACTCGTACCCGTATCTCCTTTGAAGCAGCTGCAAAACGTCTATCGGCCGATGTTATTAACTTCTCAGCAAAAGGTTCCAGTATCAGTAAAGGCGAATCCTTAAAAGATACCGCGATGACTTTGCAAGCGATGGGAGCTGATGCGGTCGTCATTCGACACAGTGCTTCAGGTGCTCCGCAACGTTTAGCTGATTCACAGTGGATGACAGGAAGTGTCATCAATGCCGGTGATGGCACACATGAACATCCCAGCCAAGCACTCTTAGATGCTTTTACTATTCGTAAACATCTCGGCAAAGGTGGCCCAGATTTAGCAGGATTGAAGGTAGCAATCGTTGGCGACGTGTTGCACTCACGTGTTGCGCGTTCGAACGTGCTCCTGCTCAACCTCTTAGGCGCGCATGTAACTTTGGTGGCCCCGCCTACATTGTTACCTGTTGGAGTTGAGAGTTGGCCAGCTAAAGTCTCATATGATTTGGATGAAGTTATCTCCCAGGTTGACGCTGTCATGATGCTGCGCGTTCAACAGGAGCGAATGAATGATTTATTTTTTCCTAATGCGCGCGAATATTCACGCTATTTTGGTTTGAACTCCCAGCGATTAGCGATGATGCAACCACACGCAATTATTATGCACCCAGGGCCAATGAATCGGGGATTAGAGATTGCTGCAGAGGTCGCGGATAGTGCACGTTCGGTCATCGTCGAGCAAGTAGCAAACGGTGTCAGTATCCGAATGGCAATTCTCTATGTCCTTCTTGCTGGCGCACCATTGGAAGCGGGGTCGAACTAATGTCCACAACCACATTCGTACTTAAAGGCGGCACACTTGTTGATGGGTCGGTCAGGGATGTTTTGATAGAAGGTGGAGTAATTACCACGATTGATAAATCAATCGCAAACAATCAGGCAACGATTATAGATGTCACTGACTCGATAGTTTTGCCTGGCTTAGTTGACTTACATACGCACTTACGTCAACCAGGTCGCGAAGATGCAGAAACAGTAGCCTCTGCATCACGAGCTGGTGCTAAAGGTGGGTTCACGGCCTTATCGGCAATGGCTAACACGTCACCAGTTGCAGACAATGCTGGAGTCGTCGAACAGGTATATCGGCTGGGGCAAGAAGCGGGATTGTTAGATGTCTTTCCTATTGGCGCAGTTACCGAGGGATTAAAAGGTGAGACTCTTTCTGAGATTGGTGCAATGGCTGATTCAATCGCCAGAGTAAGAGTTTTTAGCGATGATGGAATGTGCGTATTTGATCCCTTAGTAATGCGAAGAGCACTTGAGTACATCAAAAAATTCGACGGAGTGATCGCTCAACATGCACAAGAGCCACGCTTGACTATTGGATCCCAAATGAACGAGGGGGAGATTTCAGCGCGTTTAGGCTTGCGCGGTTGGCCAGCAATAGCTGAAGAGGCGATCATCGCACGCGATGTTTTACTGACAGATCATGTTCAATCACGCTTGCATATCTGTCACGTTACAACGGCCGGGGGAGTAGAGATTATTCGCTGGGCAAAGGCTCGAGGAATCAATGTGACCGCCGAAGTTACTCCGCACCACCTTTTATTGACCGATGATTTGGCGAGTTCATACGATCCAATTTTCAAAGTAAATCCGCCGTTGCGTACCGAGAAAGATGTTCACGCTCTGCGAGAAGCTCTTGCCGACGGCACGATTGATATTGTTGCAACGGATCATGCGCCGCATACGATGGAGTCAAAAGAGTGCGAATGGCAAGAAGCATCCTTCGGAATGTTAGGTTTAGAAACTGCGCTCTCAATTGTGCACAAAACAATGGTTGAGACCGGTCTCTTGACCTGGGAAGGCGTGGCAGAAAGGATGTCATTGGCCCCAACTCGGATCGCTGGTTATAAGGAACAGGGACAACATATCGCTGTGGGAAGTGTTGCGAACGTGACGATCATCAATCCTCACAAAAAATGGATTGTGGATCGAGATCTAGTTCAATCCCGCAGCCGTAATACACCTTTCCACGGCTTTGAGTTACCTGGTGTAGTAACGCACACATTCTTTAAAGGCAAACTCACCCTAGACAATGGAATAAACGTTTAGATGAGCACCGCATTTCTCGTTCTAGATGATGGCAGAGTCTTTGAAGGACAGTCCTGGGGAGCCACAGGGAAAACTTTCGGGGAGGCTGTCTTCCAAACTGGCATGACTGGATACCAAGAAACTCTTACTGACCCTTCGTATCATAAGCAAGTAGTCGTGATGACTGCTCCGCATATTGGAAATACTGGCTTTAATAGTCACGACAATGAATCTGAAAAGATTTGGGTCGCAGGTTTTGTAGTACGCAATCCTTCCTCACTGGTTTCTAACTGGCGTAGCGAAACCGACCTTGAGAGTGAGTTGAAAGCGCAAAATATCGTTGGGTTGCAAGGAGTAGATACGAGGGCATTGACGCGTCATCTGCGTGATAGAGGCGCAATGCGAGTGGGCATTTTTTCAGGTTTGGATATGACACGTGAAGAAATGGTTGTTGAGGTTCGAAAAAGTTCACAAATGTCAGGTGCTTTCCTTGTTTCCGACGTATCTACAAAAACCCCCTATGTGGTCGCTGCGCAAGGTCAAAAGAGATTCGTAGTAGCGGCGTTAGATCTAGGAATAAAGTCGGCAACACCTCGAGCACTTTCAGAGCGCGGGGTTGAAGTTCATGTGTTGCCATTTGACTCTACTGCTGAAGATATTTGTGCACTCTCTCCGGATGGTCTGTTCATCTCAAATGGTCCCGGTGATCCTGCGACTATGGTCGACGTTATCGAAGTAGTGCGGCAGATACTTCTTAAGGAGATCCCTATTTTTGGAATCTGCTTCGGACATCAAATCTTGGGCCGCGCTTTAGGATTTGAAACTTTTAAATTGACTTTTGGTCATCGTGGGATAAATCAACCGGTTATCGACAAGTTAACAAGCAAGGTCGAAATAACTTCGCATAATCATGGCTTTGCCTTAGCGGCTCCAACAGAGACAGAGTTCACAACGGTGTACGGACGTGGAGAAGTAACTCACGTGAGTCTCAATGACGGTGTTGTAGAAGGTCTTCACTTAATAGATCGTCCAGCGTTCTCAGTGCAATACCATCCAGAGGCTGCCGCTGGGCCGCATGATGCGCAGTATTTATTTGACCGCTTCATTGACATGATGGCTACGAAGGTGAGCAAATAATGCCGCGCGATACCTCCATAAAGAGTGTTTTAGTGATCGGCAGTGGCCCAATCGTTATTGGGCAAGCCTGCGAATTTGACTACTCAGGAACTCAAGCGTGTCGTGTCTTACGTGAAGAAGGAATTCGCGTCATTTTAGTGAACTCCAATCCTGCAACAATCATGACCGATCCAGAGTTTGCGGATGCTACATACATAGAACCAATCACTCCTGAAGTAATTGAGAAAATTATCGCCCATGAAAAACCGGACGCAGTTCTTGCGACGCTGGGTGGGCAGACTGCATTAAACGCGGCTATCGGACTCTTTGAG